>CANJQC010000001.1 GCA_947476295.1 Planctomycetaceae bacterium
GGGAATTTCATCCGCTGATTCTCTTTGAGAAGGTCATAATGCCGGTCCATGAATTCCCAGTAGAGGGTCGTGAATGGGCAGGCCTCCTCGCCAACTCGCTTCTTGTAGTCGAAGCGACAGCCTGAGCAGAAGTTACTCATCTTGTTGATGTAATTGCCGCTGGAACAGTAAGGCTTCGTGCCGACGATGCCGCCGTCGCCGTACTGGCTCATGCCGAGCGTATTCGGAAGTGAAACCCAGTCGATGGCATCCAGATACATTGCCATGTGCCATTCGTGGAACAGTCGCGGGTGGGCACCCCACAACTGTGCAAAATTCCCCAACACCATCAGGCGCTGAATATGGTGCGAATAACCATGATCGATCACATGCTGCATGGACTGCCTGACACAGTTCATCTCCGTTTCACCGTCCCAGAAGAATGATGGCAGCTCCAGCTGATGATCAAAATAATTCATTTCGATGTATTCAGGCATCTTCAGCCAATAAACGCCACGAATGAATTCCCGCCAGCCCAGAATCTGCCGCACAAAGCCCTCGACACTGTTGAGGGGGGCTTTGCCTTTCCGGTAGGCCTCGACGGCCGCGTCCACGCACTCGCGAGGATTCAACAGTTTCATATTGAGCGGAGCCGACAATCGCGAGTGATAGAGAAACGCTTCATCAGTCCACATCGCGTCTTCCCACAATCCGAAGTGCGGCAGAATGTTGTCGATAAAGTTCTTCAGAAAGGCTTTCGCCTGCTGCCGTGTCACTGGCAACTGGAAATGGTCGAGACTACCCGGGTGGTCAGGAAAACGAGATTCCACCAGTTCGATCACTTCCTGGGTGATCGCATCGGGCCGAAACGTTTGGGGTTTCGGCAACTCCCCCGGTCCGGATTTGCCGAAACTTTCACGGTTGTCATGATCGAAATTCCACTGACCGCCTTCGGGCTGACTGCCGTCCATCAGGACATCATGCTTCTTTCGCATGTCGCGGTAGAAGAACTCCAGCAACAGGCTTTTGCGTCCGTCCGCATACTCTGCAAACTCCTCGATCGAACAGTAGAAGTGGCGATCGGGTCGAATGTCAATCGGGATGCTGAGTTCCTCTGCAACAGACTGCAGCTGAGTTCGCACACGCCAGTCGCCGGGCTCGACTACGACCAGTCGTTCGGGTTTCAGGCGTTTGATATCAAGCCGCAGGATTTCACCAAACGACTTCCCGCGATCCTGAGACCGCTGCCTTTGAAACTGGTGATACTCGACCTTGCGTTTTGACTTCGTCAGTTCGTCTCGGAAATGCCGCATTGCAGACAGAAACAGTGCGATCCGCAACTTGTGGCACCAGACGTGAGTCGTCTCTTCTTCCACCTCTGCCATCCAGACGACATCGTTTTGAGAATCGAAACCGTCAAAAGCGGCAGAAGTATGGTCAAGCTGATCGCCCAGAACTAGAATCAGGTTGCGCATCGTTCGGATTCCATCTGGTTTCGTCCGCCGAAGGCGGCTCAAGGTGAGTCAGGTCACGCCGTCGCATCGTGTCGATCAGAACGGCCTAGAGGTTGCGTCGAGGTTGCGATAAATGATCACCATCACAATCACGCCGCGCGCCGACCAAGCAGCCGTGCGAATCCAGTTTGTGGAAACAAGTTTCTGCTAGGTTCCGGCAGAAAAACCAGCCTTGAGTGCGTCGTGCGCAGGCACCGACAACGTGGCTGTCGAAATCCAGATCACGATGAGAAGTCCGAACCCCAGCCACGCCAGTGATGTTGAGCCATTCGAATACTTCAGGAGAGCCGCGGCGGTCAGCATTTCAACAAACATGGCTGGTCCTACGACCCATGTCGTCGACCGATTATGGAGTGCTTCGTATTCCGGAAACTGCTCGCGACCAACATTTGCGTACAGAGGATAATGCACGATCTGAACAAACCAGATGAGTCCGACCATAAACAACGTTGAGAAGACTTGTGTGAGCAGAATCAGTTTCATTGCGGATACTCATTGTACTTGTCGCCGGGCCACATTGTGCTATCGATGCTCCGTGAATTTCAGTTCAGGATCTGCCCGACTTGACTGGAAAGCTCTCCACAGAATCACTCCGAAGGGTATCCACCAGATCAGATCGTTCGTCAGGATTGTCCATCCCATCGCGAGCGGGAAGCGTCCCGAAGTCACCGCCCCGACGAAGCCAATCGGGCCGAAGATCTTACCCAGCAGACCGACAAGCACAATCGGCCAGTGTCTTAAAGGATCGCGGGCCGCGATCCCATAACCCACCCCGTAGACTCCGACAATCATCCCGATGCACTGCCACAATTCGGGATATGTCGGCAGCGGATCGAATCCACACCAGCGAAACACGGTCAGTGGACTCAGGATCGCGAAAGCTCCCCACGCGATGTTGTAAAAGGCCGCCGCCATAAGAATCTGCCTCATCCAACTGGACGGACGCAGGGTATCAACTGGCGGCGATTGACTGTCATCAGACTGGCCCGGCATAGTTTGATTCCTTTCAGGAACACGCGACGACTTCCGCATCGGAATGAGACCTGCGACGGGCGAAGTGCCGATTGTCTGCTATCCAGTCTTCACGCGTGTAGCTGATGATCGAAGTGTCGGTTTCCTGAACCTCCAGCAAAGCAAGACTGAATCCCATCTGAGTGATCTCGCTGAACAACAGGTGGCAGAGGTTCTCGACACTTGTTGGCCCGTCCATGACTTTCAGCCGGAATGTCTCACCGGTTCGTGCCATGTGTTGCTGCAGAGTTTCATAGAGCGGATCGTGAATGCTGATCAACATGCCGTGATCGTAATTCTCTTTGAGCCACGGCTCAATCTGCGAGTCAAAGTCACCAAACAGGGTGCTGATATCTCCGTCACGTTCCACCTCGAAGTGGCACCGCACTCCGTAGCGATGACCATGAAGATTGCTGCATTTGTCCTGCAGCGTCTCATTTCGGTGTGCGGCGTAAAACTTGTACTGTTTCTGAATAATCATGCAAACGCTCCTCACGTCAGTCTTCTTGGGCCCGGATGTGGTTCATCAGTGCGGCATGTTGATCAACGACATGAGCTCTGCCCGAGTCGCCGGATCGCTGCGAAATGCTCCGCGCATCGTGCTGGTCACAGTCAGGCTACCCGTCTTGCGAATCCCGCGGATCGACATGCAGGAGTGTTCCGCCTTGATGATCACACCGACGGCCCGACTGCCAAGACGATCTTCAATCAGGTCAGCGACCGTCTGCGTCATACGCTCCTGCACCTGCGGGCGACGCGACACCTCTTCCACCACGCGAGCCAGCTTGCTCAGCCCCGTGACTCGTCCATTCGGAATGTACGCGACATGAGCAACTCCGCGAAATGGGAGTAAATGATGTTCGCACATGCTCGTGAATGGAATGTCACGCACCAGCACGATTTCGTCGTAACTCTCTTCGAATGTCACTTCCAGATGCCGTCCCGGGTCCTGCTGCAGACCAGAGAACATCTCCGCGTACATCTTTGCCACGCGACGTGGGGTCTCGATCAGTCCGTCTCGGTCCGGGTCCTCGCCGACAGCTCGCAGGATCGTTCGGACAGCCCCCGTGATTGCTGGTAAATCGACTGCAGATTCAGTCAGCAGTGCGCGTCGAACATCGTGGGATTCATTCGATCGCACACAGCAATCGGCCGCGGATGATTCATCGGTCAGACTGTCATTCAATGTGATTGACATTATTACGAACTTTCATTTCTCAGGTTCAATGAGACAAAAAAGGGCCGGATGACTCAATGCCAACCGCCCCCAGCGCAACTTTATCCTGTCGTGCGATTATGGGAGCATCACGCTGTCGATCACATGGATTACGCCATTGGAGCACGCAACGTCCGTTTTCACGACGTTTGCTCCATCCACCTTCACTTTGCCGTCCTTCACGACGACGTCAATCTGCTGACCCTGAACCGAAGCAGCTCCCGTGATTTTGACAACGTCAGTCGCCATTACTTTGCCCGGAACCACATGAAAGGTCAGGATCGCCTGAAGCTTTGCCTTATTTTCGGGCCTTAACAGTGACTCCACAGTTCCCTTCGGCAGCTTCGCGAATGCGTCATCCGTAGGAGCGAAAACCGTGAACGGACCTTTGCCTTTCAACGTCTCATCCAGACCAGCGGCCTTCACGGCTGCCACAAGGGTCTTGAACGAACCACCCGCCACGGCTGTGTCCACGATGTCCTTGCCTGCAGGATGTGTCACAACGGCTGTCAATACATGTCTCCCGCGGACTGACCGACTCGTCGTCGCCGTCCCGCTGCACTTTGAACCAGCTTCTGCCGTTGCAGCCAATGCCAGCAAACCTGTCGCCAATACCGTCGTCAACTTATTCATATCGAATCTCACCTTCTTCCGGGGTTACACAAATGTAACCATTCGAAACGTTCACACGTATTTTTACAACCGCTGGAAAACGTCCATCCATAACATGATTTTTCTGAAACGACAAAAGATCACGGAAAGCAGCTCTATTCAACTAACATCTCACCACGATCAACGTGAGTAGCTGCATTTAAAAAGTAAATATGAGAAATATGCGTTGCCTAGATCACCTCTTCCGTTTACTGCCTCTTCCATCTCTTCCTGCCCAAGAACCTGCTCGGTATGACAATTAGCTGCTCAAAGAATCGTCCAACATTCCAATTCCATTCCAGCCCGCACTGACACGAAGGGGTTTTTCTCAGATTGTTGATGACATCCTCCTCACATCCCTTAACGCCGCCACTGACCCTGATCACGTCCTAAATACACAAATGATCGCGAACCCCTGTTAAGAACCGCTCGCCGTCACGGAACTGGGCAAGTGAACGTTTTGAACGAATCTAATTTGCGTCGTGGGTGAATCCTTTCGACTTGAGGGGGCTGGAGATGAATAAGAAAAAACTGGCGAAACTCGGCTATGTCGCGGCGGCTGGGGCATCATTCCTTTTCTCAATCTCGCTTTGGTTTACAGGGAGTAAACAGGAGGGAATGTTCGTGGGGTTGTGGGTGCCATCAATCCTGAGTTTCGGGACCCTCGTGCTTGGGAGTTCGAATCATGGCAAATAGCGATTTTGTAATCTTTGGTGTGGGCTGTGCAGTCTTTGCGGTCGCCCTGACATCAACATTCATTTCTTTGATTGTCAGCGATAAATCGGACGAGTAACGTGGATGGTTCTCAAATCCTTTTAGGTTTCGGGTAAACGGATCAGGGCTTCCGTCTGGTCGGATTGCTGCGGGACCTGTTCTCACGCAGATGACAAGGTTTCAAATGGAAGGTCGACCGGTTCCTGAGACGTCTGGGTTGGCATTGTTGACAGGCGAGACGGGACATGTGGGCCGAAGATTATTGTCTCTGCTGGTACGACAGAAGATCCCTGTGCGTTGCCTGACGCGTCCCAGAGGCACTGGAAGACCGCCGCTCACCGACCACAGAAGTCGTGGCCGAAATCGGATGATGATCAAGCGACATCCAATGAATGCGACTCGTCCCCCGAACGCTTCATCCTGTGCCGCAGTCGTGAACGATCAAAGAAGGAAGAAGGGGTCACGCAGCGTTTCGAAAAGAAGATCGAAGAGGCGCTGACACGCATGAAAACTCGGTGTGAAAAACAGGCGCGTGATCCGCACCCGCTGTGTCTCAAAACCCACTGGCCACCAACAAATTCTGCTGGAAAAACTCCGCCTCAAACTGCCCGCGAAAATAATCCAGAAGAAAATGTAGTGGAAACTTTTCCCATGAAACCCAGGAAAACACTGTTCTTTTTAAGCGAACTGGGGAAGTCGGGCTAAGGCGGCTTCGCGATCGCATTTCGGAAGTGGCCACGGCGATTCGCGATGGTACGTTTGCGATCGGTTGGTTCAACGACGAAGGACTGGGGACGAGAAACGTTCGGTGGTGAAGCGGGTGCCGGCCCTGCGTCGGTAGAGCCTTGGTTTGAAAACCAGGTCCAGCAAACGATTCAAGTCGTCTGATCAGGAAACAGGAACCACGGCCATGTGCGGCTTGTGATTGCCGATATGTTCTGATCTGTCAGGCTGCGCAATACCAGCAGGCGCGGTTCGAATTCCTGCGATACTTCCACCTTGATCGCGTCCACGATTCGCTGAATTTCACGACCGATGTCATGGGCCGATTCGCCGGCTTCCCGAGCCGACTTCATCTGATTCACAGCCGCTTCTTTTTCATGCAGCAGGAACGCCAGTCGTTCCTCCAGCGTGGCAGAAAAAACCTTCGTCCCCTGAAGTCGTTGTGGATTGTACTGCATGTTCCGGAGCTGCGACTCGACGTGCTGCAACTGAATCAGTTTTTGACGCTCGTCGGCAAACAGAAGCCGCGATGCACTTGCCACAGCGAATGGTGACGGCTCCACGGACCACCAGTTTCGGATCAAGGCGTCCGTGCATGGATCGTATTGTCCGCCGCCCGTCCCGTGAACAAACAGATCACTGAACAGCAATCGCAGCGTTGCCGTGATTAACGCTCCACGCGGTACAAGCTGTTGACCGGCAAACAACAGCGACGTGAGTGCTTCGGCCACGTTACTCTTTTGAAGAGTCAGCAGCCGCTCGCGATTGCATTCCAGGGCCAATCCGTCTGATTCGCGGCGAACCTGCAGTACATATCGAGTTCCCGCCGAATGATCGATCACCCAGAACGGAAGTTCGCACCAGTCGTCTTCAATCACCAGGTTAGGGAACGGATTGGCTTCGTTGCGAATACGATGCTCGGCGCGAAACGTCGTGAGTGTCTGGTTGTAGCATTGAGCGAACTCAAACGGTCGTTCCAGAATTGGAGCCGTGAAGCGAATGAACTCTGGAAAACGGCAGATTGCCGACAGCGGAAGTTCCAGCATTCTGCCACCGATGTTGGCATTCCATCGCGTGATCAAATTGGCTTCCATCGCTGAGAACCCCGCCGGCGATATTTCAGCGAGTGCCGAGTATTGACCTGCGACCGTATGAAATGCCGACGCGGAAGAGTATCTGCCAATTGCCCGCAGTTGTGTCTCTACGGCTGTCAGGTCCTTTGACAGTACATCGTACGGTTTCAATCGGCTCGCGGAAAAAAGTCCGTGGCTCTGCGCAAGCGTCGTCGATTTTGACACGAATTGCGGCACAGTGTCGCTGGAGAAAATCTGCGAACTTCCCTGCGACGCATCAAACGTGGGAAACGAAAACGCTCCGGCGTCCCCTTCGTCTGTATCGATCACAACCGCGATCGCGATCAGTCCATGTCTTGCGGCGAAAGCTTCAGCGGTCTGATATTTGAATGTCAATCCGGAATGGAACACAACCGGCTGATGGCCCGTCATCACGATCGGTTTTTTCGACGGATCACCTGTCAACAGAGGACGATCACCCGACAACAATCCGGCGCGATGAGCCACCGCAGACAGTCGCAGCACAAACTGTTCGGCCGAATCCACCAGTCTCTTTCGAGCCTGCAGTCGCAGATCGACCAGCGCAGCATTTTTCATTTCAGAAGGGCTCGTGGGCCATTCTGCGATGGATGGATCGAGGATCACGGATTCAAAGGTCAACAGTCCACTAGCGCCTTGCGGCTTACGGGTTGGGAGTATCGGGACAGACTCTTGGAGCCGGAATGATACGCGGGTTCAGTGACCATAATCCAGCGAAGCGACGCGGCTTTGAATCGCAATCGGCTGTCGATTACGATTACGAGCAGGATTATAAATCAGGACCTTGAACGATCATCTGCAGAAAAGAATCCAGCCCATATGGAAATCCACCGCCGCCTACCCGAACGGCGTCCCTACCCCGCGCCACGGAAAAACGTGTTGCTGCTCAGTTGCATGGATCTCCGTCTGATCGATGACATTTGCGAATTTATGAACGGCGACAATCTGCAGAACCGCTACGATCAACTTGTGTTTGCAGGAGCGTCGCTGGGCGTGATGCAGCCACGACACGCGGCATGGCGTGACGTCTTCTTTCAGCACCTTGACATTGCGGTGCAATTGCACGACATTCGCGACGTCTACATCATGGAACATCGCAACTGCGGAGCCTACTCACATTTCCTTGGCCCTGAATTTGAATACCCGGACACAGCCAAAGGCCAGATGGCGGAAGAGGAAGAACACCGCAAACACGCCCAGAGCCTGCATGATGCAATCCTCAAACACTGCGCTGACCGACGGGACTCCGGCGGCGACCCGGAACTTTGGAACATTCACGTTCGCTGCTTTCTGATGGACCTTCGGGGTTCCGTCAGAATGCTGATTACTGAAGACGAAAACTACGATTTCTGATCACACTCCCACCCTAGTCTCGTTAAATGGAGAAATTCAGTGAAGATTCATGTCCTGATTGCGTCCTGCGTGTTGCTCGTGCCGTCCATTGCAAGAGCTGAATTGAAGTTACCGAACATCTTTGGCGACCACATGGTTGTGCAACAAAAAATGCCGGTAAAAGTCTGGGGGTGGACGAAGCCGGGACAGGAAGTCACCGTTACGCTGGCGGGAAAATCGGCCAATGGAAAAGCCGGAGATGACGGTCGGTTTGATGTCGCCATTCCGGCCGTTGATGCGGGCGGTCCTTATACGCTGGAAATCAAGGCGGATGAGACACGCACAATTAAGGATGTTTTGGTTGGCGAAGTCTGGATCTGTTCCGGCCAGTCCAATATGCAGTGGAACGTTGCAAATTCAACCGACGCGGATCTTGAGCGTCTTGCGGCCAAACATCCAAACATCCGCATGATCAATTTCCCTCAGGTTGGATCACAGGAGCCGATACTAACGCACGATCGACAGTGGATGGAATGCACACCGGACACGGTCAGTGGCTTTTCAGCAGTCGGCTATTTCTTCGCGCGGCAGTTAAATGATACGATCGACGTCCCGATTGGCATGATCAACAATGCCTGGGGCGGATCGGCGTGCGAAGCATGGATCAATCGCGATGTACTCAATGCCGATCCACAATACGCTCCAATGATGGAACGCTGGACTGGCCTAGAAAAGCAGTATGCCGACCTGTCAGTAAAGTCGGATCTGAACGACGATGAAAAGAAGGTTCTGAAGAACTTGAAGAACCAGATGGGCGGAAATTCTCGTCCTGGCAACATCTACAACGGCGTCCTGAAGTCGCATCTTGGCTATACAATTCGAGGCGCGATCTGGTATCAGGGTGAGAGCAATGCGGGGCGAGCGTACCAGTATCGCGAATTGTTCCCATTGATGATTTCCAACTGGCGTCAGGAATGGGGTCAGGGAGATTTTCCGTTCTACTGGGTGCAGCTTGCTGACTTTTACGATGAAAAACCTGAGCCGACTGAGAGCGCCTGGGCTGAATTGCGTGAGGCTCAAACAATGACGATGGCAAAGTTGCCGCACACCGGCGAAGCCGTCATTATCGACATCGGCGAAGGGAAGGACATTCATCCAAAGAACAAGGTCGATGTCGGACGCCGTTTGGCTCGCTGGGCGCTTGCAAACGAGTACAGCGTTGTGGTGCCTTATCATAGTCCTCAGTACAAGAGCATGGAGAAGCTTGGCGAGAAGATCGTGCTGACTTTCGATCATGCGGACGGTGGATGGCGTCCATTCGATGTTAAGCAGCCCGTTGGTTTTGCGGTTGCCGGAGAAGACAAAAAATTCGTCTGGGCAGATGCCACAATTCTGCCTGATGGCCGCATTGAGGTTTCCAGCAGCGTGGTGGCAAATCCTGTGGCGGTTCGTTACGCGTGGGCCGACAATCCAGTTTGTAATATGTTCACTACCGCCGGTTTGCCAATGACGCCTTTCCGAACCGATGACTGGCCCGGAGTGACGGTAGACAGTAAATAGAATATTTCACATTTAAGATCCAGACAGATCGAGATTCCATTCCTATGCGAGGTCCAGGTGCTCCGGCGAGCCTGCTGTTTAAACTGATAGTCCCAGCCACAGCCATCTTTATTATCACCATCATGTCGTTGATTGCTGTTGTGTTCAGCGATCAGCAGGCGCCAGTAGCAAAGTTTCTGAATAAACACGGCACAAGACTGCTCATGGTGGAATTTGCGGCTGTGATGGGTCTCAGTTTTCTGGCAATGACTGTGGATCGAATCCGAACTCTGCGACATATTCGGAATTCATCGAAAGAAAATCCGGAGCGCAAAGTGGCCGACTGAGTTCAGTTTTTACCGGGTTTTCGGCATACGTCCGGGCCTGTTTGGCGTCATGGTCAGACCTAGAGTCGCCAATTCGTGGACTCATTCGCCAAAAACACTGGTAATTTTTTGTGATTTGTGGCATAAAAAGCGTTATTGAGCGTCTCCCTGGCTGACCTCGGTCGTAGGTAGACGTTCGGTGTGTAACCGAATTCTGGTGTCACAGTGTGATCGATTTGTTCTTTCCGGAGGTAACCATTAAACGATCTCGTCCTACAGCGGCTCCTCAAAGCAATTTGCCGCGCATGAATGAACGCATTCGCATTTCTCCAATACGTGTTGTCAGCGCAACAGGTGAAATGCTGGGTGAAATGGAAACCGCAGCAGCCCTGCGAATCGCGCTGGATGAAGGCCTTGATCTTGTCGAAGTCAGTCCAGAAGCACGTCCTCCCGTTTGTCGAATCATGAACTACGGCAAGGTGATTTACGAACGTCAAAAGAAAACAAGCGGACCAAAGCAGCACAAGACACAGTTGAAGCAACTGCGACTGCGTGCCAAGACCGGTCAGCACGATATTGAAACGAAAGTCAGACAGGCTCGCGATTTTCTGGTTCGTCGTGATAAAGTTAAAATCAACGTGATGTTCAAGGGACGCGAAAACGCGCACCACGAACGCGGGATCGAAATGCTTGACGAAGTCGTCAAAAGTCTGGCGGATGTTGCAAGCGTCGAGCAGGCTCCCCGCATGGAAAGCGGCAAGATGATGTCCGTGCTGCTCACGCCGCTTAAGCATTAACCCTCTTCCTTGCAGGGTACTAAAACACACGAGCACGCAACTTCGCGTGCTCGCTGTGTTCTTGCAGGACGCCTATGGAGAACTCGTTATGCAACCGATGCGCTTTCTGCTGGCAGCAGGCTTCCTGACTGTCGGCTGTACGTCAGATCCTGACGCAACGAATGCTGGCCCGAATCCGAACGAATTGCTGGAAGTGTCGGCGGTGAGAGTACCGACAGCGTCAGCAGTTGAATCAAAAGGAGATGCAGACATGCCCGGTTCCGCAGACAAGACTCCGACGACATACAACGCGCTGAGCGAGTTTGAATCGTATGTAATTCTTCAGAAAGGGACGGAGCGGCCCTTCGTGGGCGAGTACACAGACACGAAAGATCCCGGCACATACATCTGTCGGCAGTGCAATGCGCCGCTGTATCTTGCGAAGCATAAATTCAGCAGCCATTGCGGCTGGCCGAGTTTCGATGATGAAATTGCGGGGGCCGTTGACCGACATACTGATTTAGATGGCTCTCGCACGGAGATCACCTGCAGGAATTGCGGCGGTCACCTCGGACATGTGTTCTTAGGAGAAAAATACACCGACAAGAATGCCCGGCATTGCGTGAATTCCGTCTCCATGAAATTCATCGCCGAAGGCAAGTCATTGCCGCCTGTGATCAAGCCCCCCGCCGATGAATGAGCAGCATGCGATTTATGCAGGTCCGACATTTATGTCCGACGCACGGCCAGGCTAAAGATCAGCGATCGACTCGACTTAGACAGTGATATATGCGCACCGACAACTGAGTCTGATCAAACTTTACGCTTGACGTATTCTGTAACGGTAACCTATAACGCACACCAGACTGTTACAGGCAGGTCTTGTAAGCCCCGCCGCAGTCTGTATCCGCGGTTGTTCGTGATTGGTACCGGCGAACATCCTGCATTTTCAAATCGGTACTACAACTCCCCACGGAGGAACATTGGAATGGCCGCAAAGAGCACCGCAGCAAAGGCAACGTCAGCTAAGTCTACCAAGGCAAAGATTGCACCTGCCGCACCTGCACCAAAGTCAACGAAGGCGAAGGTTGGTGCCGCCAAGTCCACCAAAGCAAAGGTTGGAGCTGCTAAGTCTGTAAAGACGACAGCAAAGAAGCCTGCTGCTAAGGCAAAGAAGTAGTCCCCTGACTGCTTCGGCGACACAAACACGAACGGCCGAGTTTTCCTTCTGAATTCTCGACCGTTTTTTTACGCGCCGAGGGTGATGGGGAATTTTTTGCACGTTGCCATGCTGGTCAACCCCCTCATCCGGCCTGTCGGCCACCTTCTCCCCCGATCTCGGGGGAGAAGGGACTTGTCAAAACCTTGTTTTTTCTGACACTAACGTTTTCTATGTGCGAGTGCTTTCGCCCAACCAATTTGCATGGAAAAAAGATGTGGAACACTCATCTGCACTAATCTTCGCTAATCCGGATTAGTGAAGATCAGCGCAGATTAGTGTTCTAAATTCCTGAATAAAACCTTCGCACATAGAATCCGTTAGAGTCAGGTTTTTTTGAAGCATGGAACAAAACCGGGATCAATCAGCCGCGTTAAATGCCACGACTTTTGCGCGGGCCACGGCGGGACAAGCGGCAGTGCAGGCACACCGGCCGTGACATTATTTTTCACCGAAGAAAAACAGGCGGCGAATTGCGTGGAGCAGACCTTCGGGGGTGCCAGTCTTGGCTTCGTCTCTGAGGGCTTCCAGTGGCGGGTGCAGCAGTTTGTTAACGATTCGCTGGATGGTGGCTTCAATGGCTTGGCGCTGTGGATCGTCGAGTGTCGGAAGTTTGCGAAACAGACGGTCAAGTTCTCCGCGACTGATATCGTGCCAGTGTTCACGCAGGCGATGAATCACGGGGCCCGTGGCGCGATGATAAATTTCCTGCATAAAAGCCTGCGTCTGGTTCGCGATGATCACCATCGCTTTCTGGACTTCGGCCTTCCGCGCCATCCGGTTGCGATTGCACGTTGCTTCCAGCGCGTCGATGTCGTAGAGGAAGACGTTGTCGTCTACTGTGGCGACGGCAGGATCAAAATCACGCGGTGCGGCAAGATCCAGAATAAACACCGGATGACGATTGGATCGCGCTCGCGCAATTGCGAAGCGTTCTTTCGAAATCAGGATTTCGGATGATCCGGTCGTGCTGACGATGACATCGGCCTTGATCAACCAGTCGTCAAGCGATGCGTAGTCCACCGCTTCGCCACGAAACTGAGACGCCAGACGTTCGGCGCGGTCGCGATTGCGATTCGCCACCACGATCCGACACGCGCCTTCGGATTGCAGATAAGTGAGAGTTTCCTCAGCCATTTCCCCAGCACCAATCACCAGCACCGTCTTATTGTCAAAACGGCTAAAGATGCTCTTGCCGAAGTCCCCAACCGCGACGCTGGCGATCGACACGCGTCCATCGGCAAGGCCGGTTTCTGTGCGGACCTGAGCTGACACTTTGAGTGCATGTTGAAACAGGACGTTTGTAAGCGGACCGCAGGCATCGTGTTCCTGCGCGATGCGGTAAGCCTCTTTGACCTGGTTCACGATTTGGGGTTCACCCAGCACCATGCTGTCGATGCTGCATGCGACCTGAAACAGGTGCGACACAGCATCCACGCCGGATTGTGCAAGGAGGGAATCGACAAATTCATCGGTCGGCACATTGTGAAACTGTGAGATAAACTGAGTGATGTCGTCAAACGAAACAACTTCTACATCCTGTTCGTCGGCAGCATAAATTTCGACGCGGTTACAGGTGGAAAGTACGACCAGTTCGGACTCGGGATGAACTATACGCCACTGATGATACGCTCGCTGAAGCATGTCCGCATTGGAAAATGCCAGACGCTCCCGAAGCTGCACACCAGCTTTGTGATGATTACAACTGACAACGACCACGTTCATCGCTGCACGTCCTGTCGGCCCGGATCAGCGTCAATGGGTACTTCGCCGACGGCGTCTGTTTTCTGCACAGGCGGGCCGGAATGAAAAGTATTTAGATTACCGGAGCCGGACAGGATCATAGGCCCCAGCACTGTGGTCATCAGAAATCCACCGCTGAGCAACGACAGCTGCGCGACCGCTTTGCCCGTCTGATGAGAACTCGCAAGCACACGAATGAGCACTACGATCATTGCGATCCAGACGATAATCGTCGTGATGATCGTTGGATCCGTCCAGCGGATGGAGTTAGCCGCAGTGGGGCCACGCGACCAGAAGATCAGCATAAAACCAGTCACCAGGCCGATCGTTAGACATGGGACGGAAAACACAACCATCCAGCGATTGACGGCTGTCAGGTTTTCGAGACTTGGCAGTGTCAGTTTTTGAAGCCAGCCTGTTCGACTGCGCAGGCGCTGAAGATGCAGTAGATACATGAGTCCCGAAATTGCGGCTCCGACAACCGCCGCAATTCCAAGAATCAGTGACGCGGCATGAAACATCCCCAGCTGTCGCAGAGCCAACTGATCCATGTTTCCGGTCGCCTGGCGGCTCACGAAGATGGCAACGATCACCAGCAGCAAAATCGCGGGCAGCATGAACAGGCCGTAGGCAAGTTGTCGATGTGTCACGAGCAGAACCATGTAGAGCAGTCCGCCGATCCACGCCAGAACAAGCAGCCAATCCTGCTGACTGCTGAGAAGCGGCGGCAACCCAGCGGCCTGACTGCGAGTGATCAGATAGGCAGTATGAGCCAGAAAGCCGGCGACAGTGAACGCCAGCACAACGACACGAGCCAAGGTCGATTGTCGGCGCACAACGAGCCACCCTTCGCCGATCAACGAAATGACGTAGCTCATCAAAAAGCAGGAAATCTGAACTTGTGCAAGAAAACCCACGATAGTCCCTTTTTCAGAATTTGGAGATCCCCATTTGCGTCAATCCCATACGTCCCGTCGGGCTCACCGGAAACTCAATTGTAGCTCGAACTGTTCCTAGTTTCTGCCGCAGACAGCGTTGGATCCGGGATTCGACAAAGCCGCTTCCGGCGTTTCGCGGGTTATTGAGGATTACAGCCAATTTGCGATGTGTGGCGACAAGTCTCAAACAAATCGCGCGCGGCCTGTTACGAACAGATCGATTGTCTTGGCAACATCGATTTACGCGAGTTCTGGGGAGCGCTGAAAGGCGGAAAAACCTGATTCACGGGCCGTAAAGGCTCCGATGAAAAACAGGAAGTCCCGAAGTTCTGCGCTCCGAGTTCGTCCGCATCATTGCAATCTGCAATGCTCGCACAAACGCCCGACAGCGTAAGAATCCTGGAATACTGGGCATTCTTTCGAAGATTTTCATACAATCGTGAAGACCATGTTGGTTTTCTATAGGGTTCAGCGTCCCATACGTTGCGTGTCGGTGTGGTTGTTGCGCGAACTGTTGACGTGTTATTGTGCAAACGTGCCGGTCTTTTCGTTTTCTGACAACGCTGTCTGAATGGCTCAGGGTCTCGCAGATGACAACAAACTCAAGATTTGTTCGATCTCTTCAGTTCATGTTTCCGGTCGGACAATCCCGCCGGTCGCATCGCGCAAGCCGTCGCAACAAAGTGACATCATCACTTTCGAGCGTTGCTGAGGTCGTGGAGGAACGTTGCCTGCTGAGCGTTTCAAGTGCTTGGGTCGCGCAGGGGCCGGGACCGACGATCAATGCTCAAGTTGCGATTCCTGCGAACGATCCTGTCAACGGTGCCATTCATACGATTGCTGCGCATCCAACCAATGCAGACATTGTCTACGTCGGAACGGTGAATGGTGGCGTGTGGAAGACCACCAACGCGACCACTTCCAACACTTGGACGCCGCTCACCGACACGCTGCAGTCGCAGTCGATAGGAGCCATCGAGTTCGATTTGACGGACCCGACGTTCAACACACTGCTCTCCGGGACCGGTCGCTGGAGCAACTACGCATCGATCGGTGACGATTCGGGCATGTTGTACTACACGACGAACGGCGGGACGTCCTGGACAGTATTCTCACCGGCAGTGCTCGCCGATCAGGAAATCTCGGCGGTGGCCGCCCGGGGCAACGCCTGGCTGGTCACAACCACCAGCGGAGGAGTCTACCGGAGCACCAATCGCGGCGCCACTTTTACAAACATCAACGGCCTCAATGGGCTGGGGACTGGCGGTACGCAGGATATGGCTGCCGACCCAACCAACTCGAACCGGTTTTACGTCTCGATGCAAAGCAGTGGGGGGATCTTCAGAACCGACGACGCCGGGGCGACTTGGACCGACGTTACCGGGACCGTCGCTGGTGTGTCAGGGGCATCTCGCGTGCGTCTCGCGGTGAATGCCAGCGCTGGGGCGGTGTACGTGGCAGTTGGTGCGGGCGGTGCTGGAGCAGCGACGAAAGTCTGGCGGTCCGCCAACCAGGGCGGGGTCTGGACACAAATGGACGACGTCTTTGTCCATAACGGCGGGCAGCAGAACCCAAATACGTCGTTAGCCGCTGACCCGACGAACGCGAATCTGGTCTACGTGGGTGGCGACCGGATCCAAAATGGGCCGTTCACGGGGTTGAGTTCCCGGGGCGACGCAACTGCGACTGCAGGTAGTCAGTGGACAATCCTTGTGGATGGCGGCGCGACGAATACGGCCCCGCACGCCGATACCCGCGACATGGCGTTCCGGGCTGACGGCTCGCTACTCGAATCCGACGATGGCGGCATGTACCGTCACACGAATCCATCCGGGACCGGGTCATGGGTGGCGGCAGCGGGCAACATTGCAGCCGTCGAAGCTCACAACGTCGCATACAATTCGCTTAACAATACGCTCGTGATAGGGACGCAGGACAACGGCACACATCTGCAGCCGACTTCCGGGAACACGCAATGGACCTTCATCAATGGCGGCGATGGCGGGGATGTGGCCGTTGACAGCTTCACTCTCGCTGGTAGCAACCAGTCGATCGTCTACTTGAGTAGTCAGAACCTCCGCGGGTTTCGACGCGTCGTGTATGACAATAACAACAACTTTGTCTCAAGCACCAGCTTGGCCGGCATCACATTGCCAAACTTTACCACGCCTATCGAGTTGAATTCGATCAACCCGCTGCGGCTCCTCATAGGGGGGGCAAATGCACTCTTCGAGTCCACGGACCAAGGGACAACTAATACCAGCATCGGCGGACCCGGCCAGCCGGGATTTGTTCAAAACGCAATGGTTTATGGCGGATCATTGGCAGGCACACCGAATCCAGATCTGATCTACATTGGCGCCGACAGCACAGTGTACAAGCGAACAACTTCAGGCGGGGCCATTACGGCGACCACCGCTCTGCCCGCCGGCGCGGGTCAGGTTAATGACGTGGCGATCGTTCCTGACAACTACAACACCGTCTTCGCAACTGACAACAACCAGGTGTTCATGTCGTCCAATGGTGGCACATCATGGAGCGACATCACCGGTAATCTGGGAAGCCTCAGTTCAATCAACGAAATTCGAACTGTGGTGTACGTCGCTGGGCCGACCCCATACGTCGCAGTTGGCACCAGATCGGGCGTGTTCGCTTCGCCCGCTTCGAGTTTCGGTACGTGGGTAAAACTTGGGACTACCCTACCCGACGTCCTGATCTTCGACCTCGTTTACAACGTAGCCGACGACGTTCTGGTCGCCGGGACTTTTGGCCGTGGTGTCTGGACGCTTCCGAACGCGAGTTTGCTCTTAGACCCAACACCGACAACACCGACCATGATCGGCCCGGTGGGTACTTTCACAAATCCTGTGCCCTTGTTCGAATGGTCGGTTGGAGCGAATGCCGACCACTATGAGCTTGCCGTAGATAATCTCACGAAAAACATTACGAACTACTATACGCAGAATGTTGTTACCACGAGCCACCTTGCTGTGAGCCAGTTCATCGAAGGAGACTACCAATCGCGCGTCCGTACAGTGACAGCCACTGGTAAGTTTTCCACATGGAGCAATTTTGTCAAATTCACAATCGACATCCCGACACCTGCAAAACCCACCATCATTCGTCCCTCCGGCGATATCACAGATTCTTTCCCGAAGTTTGAATGGACCGGTGATGCGTTTTCGAGTAACTACAGTCTGTGGGTGAGCAATGCAGCGACACAGGCTCGCGTCATCTATCGGACAGAGTACGACGGCACTTCGTATGTTCACTTTAATCCACTGCCGGACGGCACATATCACGCATGGGTGAGAGCGTTTAACGCGGTCGGCGAATACAGTCCATGGAGTGACTTCGTGAAATTCACGATCGACGCTCCAATTCCTGTGGCTCCAGTGATCACCGCTCCAACCCCTGTCACGTCCGACACGAGTCCTCGTATTGTCTGGAATGCCGTCAATGGTGCTGCAAGCTATGATCTGTGGGTGAATAGTCTCACCACCGGCCAGGCACAAATCATTCGCCGCAGTGATATCTCCTATAAGACGCCTTACTTCGACGCGCCGACGTTGCCACAGGGGTCGTACACGGCGTGGGTGCGTGCGGCCAACGGAAACAGTGAATTCAGTCAATGGAGTAAACCATATTCGTTTACCTTTGATATTCTGCCGCCAGCCACTCCAAAAATGCTGGAGCCGACTGGTGCGCTCGGCAGTCAGACGATTACGACCACCAATCCCACCTTCAAATGGACGGCGGCGGCCGGCGCCGTCAAGTATGATCTGTGGGTGAATAATGTCACCACCGGCCAGGCGCAAATCATTCGCGAGCAGAACATCACCGGGACACAGTATGTCGCATTAACCAATCTGCCGCAGGGCAACTATCGAGCGTGGGTGCGCGGGATTAACCGGGCGAATGAAGTCGGTGACTGGAGCACCGTTCACATCTTCAATCTCGACGAGGCAACACCAAGTATTCCGGTCATCACCGCACCGATGCCTAATCCGGCGGGTTCTGTGGAGAACCCGAACCCGACGTTCGCATGGAGGGCGGATTTCGATGCACCGTTATATGAATTCCGACTCGACGATCAGACCCTGAATAAGACGAACGTCGTCCGTGTGTCCAACATTCAGGCAAAGTCGTACACGATCCCGAACAATCAGCGACTGGCCGAACATACGTATGTGGCGATGGTTCGTGCCGTCAATAACTCGGGCGAAATGAGCGACTGGAGCGCACCGTATCGGGTTCGCATCGACGTGCCGAATCCGACAACACCAAGTATCGTTGGTCCGACAGGAACTTCAAAGGACCGCACGCCGACTTTTGAATGGAATCATGATTCGGGTTCACTGCGTTACGAAATTCTGGTGCGAGATCTAGAACGAGCCGAAACAATCGTGCTGCAGGTGACGGCGTTTTCACTGGATCCAACCGGCAAGATCGCATTCTATACGCTGCCTGACAACAAGGCATTCCAGCCGGGAACTTATCGATTCTGGATTCGAGCATTCAACTCCGTCGGTACCTCCAGCGGTTGGAGCAACTCGAAGACTTTTGTGATTTCCGCATCACTGGATCTAAAAAATCTGAAGATCGTCGAACCTGCGAAGCTGGAATCTGCTGAAGCATTTTACGCTGCTGCTCAACACTACGTTCAGCCTGACTCTGATACCACGGAAGCTGTCACCATTGAAGCGCCTGCAATAATGGTGGCTGTGACCGAACTTGTTCTGCCGCCAGTTGCCGACGTCGCAATATCGGAGACCGCGATTGAAGAACTGATGGAATCGCTCGCCAATCCGTCAAGTGCGGCATCATCCATGCTGTCCGGCGTCTGGTTTGACGCCCATGTGACTGAGTCGAAACCTGACGGGACACCAACCGCTGCGGCGTCACTGCTCGCACTGGCCATGATGCCTGTTCGTCGAAAGCGTCGTGAAGAATAGTTTGGCCCAGGCTTAGACACTGCCGCTGGTGTCGAATGGTCGGTCGCCGAGGATTTTGGCGACTTCATCGCGCTCTAGGTTTTCAGCTTCCAGCAACGCTGCCGCAAGCGCATCCAGTTTGTCGCGGTACTGCATCAACAACTGTACTGCCTTGGCATGGGCTTCCTGCATGATTTTTTGGACTTCAACATCGATTAGCCGTGCGGTTTCTTCGCTGAATTCCCGATAGGTGTGCATTTCCTTGCCCAGAAACGGATGCTCTTCTGACTGCCGAAATGAGACCGGGCCAATTGCTTCTGACATGCCCCAACTAGCCACCATGCGGCGCGCCAGACGTGTCGATCTATCGATGTCGTCTTCGGCGCCTGCAGAGAATTCATCAAAGACAAGTTTCTCTGCCGCACGTCCGCCCATCATCATGGTCAGCCTTGCTTTGAGCAGATGTTCGCCGACGTTATAGAGTTCTTTCTCCGGCATCAGTTGCGTCACACCCAATGCGCGTCCGCGAGCCACAATCGAAACCTTGTGAACCGGGTCCATGCCTTTCTGACACCATGCCAGTATTGCATGGCCCGCTTCGTGCCATGCCGTCAGATCCCTTTCCTTGAGTTCCAGCGGCTCGTCTCGCGGAGCGCCCATGAGGATGAGATCCTGAGCGTAAAGAAAATCGACCATCTCGACCGTGCGTTTGTCTTCGCGTGCAGCCTTGAGCGCCGCTTCATTGACCAGCTTTTCCAGTTCGGCCCCACTGTAACCGATCGTCGTGCGAGCCAGCGTTTCCAACTCCACATCTTCCGCCAGTGGCACCTGGCGCGAATGGACTTTCAGGATTCCCAGCCGTCCTTCCCGCGCTGGTTTATCGACGGTCACATGACGATCAAAGCGTCCGGGACGCAACAACGCTGGATCAAGCACGTCCTGGCGGTTCGTGGCGGCCAGCACAATTACGGTTTCATTCTGCTGGAAGCCGTCCATCTCACTGAGGATTTGATTCAATGTCTGTTCGCGTTCGTCGTGACCGCCGCCAACGCCGGCTCCGCGAACTCGCCCCACGGCGTCAATTTCGTCGATGAAAATAATGCACGGGGAAGCTTCACGAGCCGTCTTGAACAGATCCCGTACCCGCGTCGCGCCCACACCAACGAACATCTGAATGAACTCTGAACCGTTAATCGAAAAGAACGGCACACCGGCTTCCCCGGCGGTGGCTCGAGCAAGCAATGTCTTGCCGGTACCGGGAGGTCCGACAAGCAGAACTCCTTTCGGAATCTTGGCACCCAGACGCGTAAAGCGTTTGGGCGTTTTCAGGAACTCCACAACTTCCTGCAGGTCCTGTTTGGCGTTCTTCAGCCCGGCAACATCATCGAATGTCGCAGCCTTATCACTTTTCTCAAATCGCCGTGCTGGGCTGCGCACAAAGCCGCCCATCATGCCGCCACTTGAAAACGGGTCCGACGACCGGCGCATAATGGTCCAGAGAATGAAGACTAAGCCCAGTGGCAACAGGATCCAGATGAGCAGCTGCGTGCCGTTATCAACGGCAGTCGGCGTGGATTCGACCTGCACACCTTTCTTGTCTAGGTCCGAGACAAACTCATTGTCACGCATTGGTTCCGGCAGAAGAGCGGTGTTGAATTTCCTGCTGAGTTTGCCGATGAAGCCTTTCGGCGATTCCGGAATTTCCTTCCATTCACCGGTTATATACCCCTGCTGAAAGCGGACTCTCTCGATATTGTCGTTCTGAAGCTGCTTCTTGACGAACGAATAGTCAACACTGGAACCGTAGTTCACCGGGGAGCTGTTGTAAAAGACCCACATTGCCAGCGCAAAGGCAACAACGCCTAGAATAATCATGGTTCCATAACTGCGCCGCCGCTGATCACCACCTTGGCCATCGCTGGGTCTGTTATTCGACGGCCCTGGAGAATTGTCTCCGGATTGCTGATCCATGCGAACATATTTCCTGACTGGAATTTCTTGTGCGTAGAACGCGGATAAACTCGCTCACGGGCAAAGCCAGAAGATCACCGCTTCTGGCTGCCACGCCCAACCACTAAGCGTAGCGGAGCAGTCGTCGTCTCGCAATTGAACGCGAATGTTTGCGTGATTCAGCCACTCTGATTCATCCATTGTCAATAACCGGCTTGTTGTGTCTCGAGAGCACGATGCTGCGTTCTGTAACGCACTCAGGCTAGGTAGAGACGTGTTCAGGCGATCGGCAGCAAAGGCTCAAGCCTTCAGAGACTACCAGTCACCGAGTTCCTGTGAGAGCTCGCACCAGCGTTCTTCAACTTCGGCAAGTTCTTTGGCGATGGTTTCGATTTGCGTGTGCAGTGCCATAGCTTTTTTTGCGTCGGATGTGTTCAGCATTTCAACGTTGAGCGACTTGCGTTGTTCGTCGAGCTTCGCGATGTTTTTTTCCAGATTGCGAAGTGTTTTACGCTGTTGGTGGATGTCTTTTCCCGAAGCAGGCTTTTCGGCCTTCGTGCCTGCGCCTTTACTCGCCGGAGCGCTCGCCATGCGGTTCGAGGCGCGTTCTCGTTCGCCGTCTTCGATCTCCTTATTGACGTAATAGATATAGTCGTCGTACTTGCCGGCATAATTCCGGGCACGTCCGTCGCGGACTTCGATGATGTTTGTGGCAATGCGACGTACGAAGTGGCGGTCATGGCTGGTGAACAGGACTGTGCCTTTGTAGACGAGCAGAGCTTCTGCCAGCGACTCGACGGTTTCAACATCCAAATGGTTGCCAGGTTCGTCGAGTACCAGAATGTTGTAGGTTCCTAGCAGCAGGCCTGCCATGCATAAGCGGGCTCGTTCTCCTCCGGACAGCACTCTGATCGGCTTTTTCGTATGCCCGCCGCGAAACAACAGCGATCCTGCACAGGCCAGGCAGTCCTGAGTCGTGGTACCGGGCTTGGCCTTGTATTCTAGGTATTCCAGCACTGTTTGATCAGGCGGCAGCGTGGAATAAACGTGTTGCGCGTAAACTCCGATTTCGCAGCCGTAGCCCCACTTCACTTTGCCATCGACCGGTTTGAGCGAATCCACGAGTGTTCGCAGCAATGTCGTTTTTCCCTGACCGTTGTCGCCCACAATCGCAGCACGTTGCTGGTGTTCAATTTCAAGTTCAATACCTGCTGCCACCGATTTGCCTTCGTAACCGATGCTTAGATCCATACAGCGGACCGCAGGCCCCTGACGCGGTTCAACCTGTGGGGGCCGAATTTGCGCCCTAGGCAGATCGACTTCAATTTCTTCCAGTGACAACCGGTCCAGTTGCTTCTGCTTCGAACGCGCTTGACTTGCGCCGGTCGCACGCGCCTTGTTCTTGTCGATAAATCGCTGAAGTTGTTTTTGCTTTGCCAAAACAGTGACGTTGGTGCGTTCCGCACGGACTTTTTGTTCCTCAACCTGTTTTAGGTATCCGGAGATCTTTCCGTTGTACATCGTCAGGCAACCGCGATTCAGATCGAGTGTCTGGTCGCAGGTGGCCGTGAGAAATTCGCGATCGTGCGAAACAATAAGGCAGGCGGCCGGGAAGTGTTTCAGGAAATGTTCGAGCAGAATCTGAGTGCGCAGGTCAAGAAAGTTTGTGGGTTCGTCCAGCATCAATAAGTTTGGATCATGCAGCAACAGAGCCGCCAGCTTAACGCGTGTCTGCCATCCACCGGACAGACCCTTCACGGGACCGTTCAGATACAGTCCCTTAAGTTCGAATTCGGCGGCGACTTCGCCACATTTCCAGTCTGGCTGAGCGCTGTCACGAATTAGAAAGTCGAGTGCTGACTCTTCCGGCAGAAACGGATCATGCTGTCGCAGATAACCCACTCGCAGATTCGGGGAACGCATGACTGAGCCACTGTCGAGCTCTTCGTCGCCTAACAGGACCCGCAGCAGTGTTGATTTACCGGCTCCGTTGCGACCGATGAATCCAACCTTTTCATTTTCGTACAACGTGACGCTGGCGGAATCGAGAAGTTGCTGGTCGCCGTAACTTTTTACGCCGTCGGTGAGTTGAATCAGAACTGACATGGGATCGAAAAAAACCTGTTTTCGGGCACAATACCGAAGTTGAAAACGCGACGTTTACCCGCGTTGTCGAACTCCATCAAGGACGATCTCGCCGTTTTCCCGACGTCGGGTCAGAATCGCCTTAGTTTGAGAGGAATGGCCCTGGCCAAGGGGCGTGTTCTGTATTACAAACGTTCTGAATTTGGGCAGGATGCGGGATTTCTTGTGCGCCGCAGCGCGGGCAAAATCATAGTTTCAATCGCAGCATTTGACCACGGATCGCACTGATCGCACGGATCGCACTGATCGCAAAGATGAGTCGCAGAGTATTCATCCGTGAAATCCGTGGTTAAAAACTCTTTTACGCTCTTCCCGACGCTGCGGACGGACCTGCAGGTGAGACCGGTGCCTGGTTGGTGACGGTCGCGAAGTTGTACCGGCGGGCTGACACCAGTCGGCTCGCCTGGCTCCCTTCCGTGTTTGACTGCTGTGCCATACAACTCGCGTGTGCGGAGTGCATTTGATTCAACGGACTTGAAAGCAATTCTTATGGCCTCATCGAGCGACACCACGATACTGATTTTCGGAGCTTCAGGCGATCTGACGTCACGCAAACTCATTCCAGCTCTGTTTCGATTGTCGCAGCAGCAATACTTGTCGTCTCGTTGTCCCGTGATCGGCGTGGCGCGGCGTCCGAAATCGCATGAAGAGTTCCGTACCGAAATGCATGATACGGTGAAGGCGCGTCTGGGCGAAGACAAATTCGACGCAGCGGCATGGGATGTTTTTGCGAAGAATCTGTTCTATCAGCAACTGGATATTACGAACCCTAGTGAGTACATAACTCTCAACGCATCGGTTCAGGCAATTGAATCGCAGGTCGGCGCAGGAAATGAGTCGGCGCGAATTGTGTATCTTGCGACGACTCCTGATCTGATTGCGCCAGCCGTCGAAGGGTTGAACGTGTCCGGTATGATTCCGCCACGGGAATCGGAATCGCTCCTGCGGGTGGTTGTTGAAAAACCGTTCGGACGCGATCTGACGTCGGCTCAGGAACTGACCGTAGCGTTGTCGCGGCACCTGCAGGAAAGTCAGATCTATCGTATTGATCATTATCTCGGAAAAGAGACCGTACAGAATATCCTGTTGTTCCGGTTCGGCAATGCAATTTTTGAGCCGCTGCTGAATCGCAATCACGTCGATCACATTCAGATCACTGTGGCCGAATCGCTGGGCATGGAAGGGTCTCGCGGGGGCTATTATGACACATCAGGAGCGATGCGTGATGTTCTGCAGAATCACGTGCTGCAGTTGTTGTGTCTAATCGCGATGGATCCGCCGTCGCTCTTTCATGCTCGAGAAATTCGTGATGAAAAAATGAAAGTTCTGCAATCGTTGCGACCGGGTGTCAGTGGTTCGATCGGCAACTGGGCCATTCGAGGTCAGTATGCGGCGGGACTTCTCAATCGTCAGCCAGTTTTGGGGTATCGCGAAGAAGAAAGAGTCACGCCGAATTCGAATCGCGAGACGTTCGTTGCGATGCGCGTGGCACTTGATAACTGGCGTTGGGCGGGTGTGCCCTTCTTCCTGCGAACCGGCAAACGACTTCCAAAGCAAATGACTGAAATTGCTATTCAGTTCAAGAACCCACCGCTGAATCTGTTTTCAACAGTTGAATGCGACGGCGATCTGTGTGATCTTGTGGAAACACGCCCCAATCAGTTACTTCTGCGAATCCAGCCGCAAGAAGCGATCTCGTTGCGGTTTTCGACAAAGCGGCCGGGGATGAACTATCAGGTGCAGCCGGTGTCGATGGACTTTGAATACGGAGAACATTTTACGGCGCAGCTACCGGAAGCTTACGAACGCCTGTTGCTGGATGTGATGCGCGGCGATTCGACGTTGTTTACACGCAGCGATGAACTGGAAGCCGCATGGCGATTTGTGACGCCCGTGCTGGAAGCCTGGGAAGGCAGTTCGTCATCTCCCGATCTCTACCCCGCCGGCACTTGGGGCCCGGCTTCCGCAGATCGGTTGATTTCCGAAACCAAGGCGCACTGGCGGGCACCGAAATAACGGGCTGAGAAGGCATTCTCCACTTCCCCGCGAGCGGTATGCGTCAGCTTGCCGGTACAAAGCAAGGTACCGGAGGGCTCACGCCGCTCCGCTCGCCGGACCCATTTCTGGCTGCGGGAAGCACAAACCTGCCGCCACAACTGATTCAATACTCACGCTTACTCCGTGATCTCTATTCCTTCGTTTCAAACGTCGTCAAACCATCAGATTTCGCTTTTGACACAGTCGAAAACAAAAGTTTCTTTCCCGCGTGATCGACGACCAGCACCATCGGATCACGTTCTCCGGCGTACTTCTGAAATATGCTGTCGATGGCTTTCAAAGCCGAAACGTTGCCGAGGTCGTAAGTTTGAGGCATGTTCTGTGTGAACCCGGCCGCTTTCAGCGCGTCGCCGTCGATCGAGATTTCAGTCTTGATGGAATCGCCGATATAGCTAAGTGCTTCCTGCAGCGGTGTCGCGCGAAAATCAATGAGGACCTTCAGTTTCAGACGATCAGCAACTTTGTCCGGAATCTTTGAACTGTCGGTTTTCGACAGGTGCGAGTGGTCGTCGAAGTTCGTCAGCAGTGCCTGGTTCCACGTCAGCAGAGCACCCGCAGCAAGGTTGGCGGAAGCGTGTTGCGGCAGCAGTGTGACGAGCCTGACACCGACAGGATCAACATGAGCGGTCGTGCCGATTTCCAAAGCTTTGATCATCGCCGGGAAACGTCCGATCATGGCTCGGGAACCAGCGGTGGAAGGTCGCATCATCCGCACGCCTTTCAGAATTTCGTCGGGAAGCTGCGAGAGTTTCAATTGAGAAAATCGCTGGAGCTTTGCCGGTGTGCTGGCTTGAGTCTGGTGGAGCAATGTCTCCATGTAGAGATTTGGTTCCAGATGAATGCTCCACGAAACGGTCTGCACGTCTTCACCAAACCAGAATAGAAACTTGTCTGCCAGCGTTTGCATCTGAGTAGTAAATGCGTCCTCTCGATGTGAATCCATGATCTTCACATCGAACACCAGTGACAGATGCCGTTCACGATCAGACTGCTGCACCAGTAGTGCCATGTCAGATGAAATCAGTGCCGGGTCTTTTATGGACATCGCCAGCGAGTCAGACATGCTCGACGGCGCAACGGCAAAGGTTCGGTCATCTATTTTTAGGTAGCTGAAGTCTGGCGCTTCGTACAATTCGACTTTCGGGTCGGCATAAATACGGCCCTTGAAACGCTGCATGAATTCCTGATCGGTTTGCGCGGACGTGAGACGGACGACCGCAGCCACATCAGGTGCCGACATGCGAGGACCGAAGTTGATCGCAAACGTCAGTTCCGAAATCTCCTCAGGTTCAAAGCGAGTTCGCGTCCTGATCTGCTCCCTCAGCCAGATCCCAAGGGTACTCAGCACTGCCTGGAACTCCGCTGTGTTGCGGTCTTTTCTCCATAACTCGGCTGGGTGCATGTGACACATGACCTGCGGTGTGAAGGGCAGATAATCGACCGGAATCGGCTTGCCGGATGTGGGGCTCAACGCCTTTACGTCATCGTTTGATGCCGCTTGTGCGGCGATAGATTCCTGATACGCGATGTTGGGCTGAATCGCTGGTCGAGGTACCGCTAAGTCACCCTGTTGTCTTAGAAACCAGATGCTGCAGACGATCGTCCCAATCAGCGCCACAGTGATGCTCGCCAGAATGGACTTGTTAAGTGACGTGTTGCGCCGTCTTTTGACGCGGTCGATCACACTTCCAAACGTTGCTTCCGGAGTGGGAACAAATCCGGGAATGGCAAATGAAGTCGCGGTGATTTCCGGCTGAGTGTCTGAGATGAAGAAATTCTGAAGGTCCGGATCTGTGAGTCCGCTCGATTTTGAATTCGGCGGTGCAACAGGTGCCTGGGGTATTACGGGCACCGGAGCATCCGGAACCCAGCGAGGCGACGTGCCAAGCATCGGTCTGGTAATCGGCACCACTGGATCAACAAGTTCCAGCGGCACTTCCTCCGGCTCTGCCGGAACCGACTGAGGTATCGTAAGCAGAAAGCGTGCGCCGCATTTCGGGCACTTCACTCGCTTACCGATCAGACTGGCATCAGCCAGTCTGAGAGATGCACCGCACGACAAACATGCGATCGAAACACCGGCCATGACTCAACCATGTACGAACAGCGACGAACTCATTCCAAACGCCCCGCATTCTCGCTGGTGCAGACATACAGGACAAGGCAAAACCAGTAATCTTCAGGAAACTCGCGGCGACGCTTCAAATTCCTGTTCACGCCGCATGAGTCTGTTACAGAAACATCTCTTCGTGCATCCCTGATAAATTCTAAAAATGCAAGGCAGAATTCAGTCGAATATTCACAAAATTGCGTCACGCAATTTTCTATGCCCTCTTGGATTCACATTTAAATCAATATTTGCTGTCATACGACTGTTCCGCGTCAAGTGGCAAGAATGATGACGACGCAAAGTCGGTCTGGCAGTTTGCACCGGTATTTTGCTCGATAAAGTCCAGCCAATGGTCTGTTTCGAGTGCCTCGGGAGGTTCGGATTTGAGTCGGCAAAAGTTGCAGCCGATACGATTTTGGAGCGGAAGAATCTGCTTTACCAGGAAAACTGCATCAACAGAAATCACTTGTCAGCCACGGATCCACCAAGTCAGCCTTTTCACAGATGTACTGTGCAGTCAAAATCTAGGAGACAGAGAAGTTGTTGTGTTGTTAGAGTTCAGTTCACGATTTAGCACCCGAGGTACTCAATACGGCAGTTGCTTGCACTCAAATACATCTGCCTCGGGGTTTCATAAAAATGTTGCACCTGATTGTTGAAGGATGCGGACACAGTGTTCGCGATCCAGTTCCAATGTGCTGTGAAAGGTTTTGATCTTCGAGTGCCGTCATGCCAAATGAAAATCCCCTGCCCGACGAATTGCGTGGTCTGATTGAAAAACGATCTTCGAAAGATCGGCGGAAAAAAACTCCTGGCCGATTGTCCGACGACGATGATGGTCAGGCTGCTGCCGCCGCCGCCGCTCCTCGTAAGTCACAGCGAGATCGTCGCCAGCAAAAGAATTTCCGCGATCTTCTCGACGACGACGAATAGCCGTCCCGATCGATCGTAAGTACGCTTCAGACGGAACGAACGATTTATGCGTTCTTTCTTTCTGCGCGCGGTCTTCATGCAGGATGGAAGTTCAAGTCCGTCATGTATCAAGTGCTGAGTGATCGCTGGTATTCATCATTCGTATCACACCAATCCTGGCATCATTGGAAGTTGATCCGTCTGTGTTCTGAGGTACTGCTGTCCTTTTTCACAACCGGGTGGGGCAGCAGGTCATTCCCCAGTTCCGACATACCGACGCAGTTAAGAAGAACGGTTCTCTCAATAACTCTCCGGCTCTCGTCCTCTTTTTGTGACGAGGGCTTTTTTTCGTTTCTGCGGAGCCTAGTTCCAATTGGATGTGCCGTTTGATTTCCGAGCGGCGGGGAGCAATCCCACGCAGTGATGGATTTCAAGAAAGGTTCTGACCATGTCTCGCATTCATCAAATCACCCCTGACTCCGCAACCGGAAAAGCCAAAGAACTGCTCGATGCCGTTAAAGGGAAACGTGGAATTGTGCGTAGCTTATCAGTCCACGTTCAGAAACGGTGCCTTTTTTGTTTGCCGCCGATACTGGCCGGGAGTCTGTCCAAATTCGCGGTGGAAACTGCTGCACATATGTTGGGGATATGAGAATCCAGTACGCTCGGCGATCTCGGATAGCGTTAAATCGGATTCAGCCAGCAATGTCCTCACAGTCTTAATTCGTATTCGCGAAATTTCTGCTTTGGGCGATCGGCCAATGAGTAGTCGCATACGTCTCTCGAGCGAAGTGCGCGAGATTGGAACCGCCCTGAGGACATCGCTGACATCGATCCCTTCGCATGCATGCTGTCGGATGTACCCAAGAGCTGCGGCAATTTTCTGATCGTCAATCGCCACAACATCAGATGATTGACGTGTGACCATCTCCAGTGGCGGAATCAAAATTGGCTTCTTTGGCGCAGCCTGTCCATTCATCATGCGAGAAAGCAAACTTGCCGCCTCATACCCCGTAAGTTCTGAGTTGAACGGAACACTCGAAAGTGGTGGGCGTGACATGCTGCAAAGTGTTTCATCATTCTCGACTCCAACAACTGCAACGTGTTCTGGAACTGCGAACCCGGCGCGACTGCATGCATCTAGGAGCCAGAATCCCAACTGGTCATTACTTGCCATCAGCCCAACCGGCTTCGGCAGTTGCGTGATCCATTGGACCAGCCTGTCCTGTTGTCGTTCCCACTTCACTGGATGTTCAGGATGTCGCTGAGCGCGATAAATTTCGACTTTATGACCCGCCATAGAGAGGGTCTGCACAAATACGTCGCAGCGTTGCTTGAAATAGTCCTCATTGTCGAGCTGGTAGACACCAAAATGACGAAAGCCGCGATCCAGAAAATGTTCAGCGACTTTGCGTCCAAGAAGTCGATTATCGACCCCCACAAAAGGGAAGTTATGTTTTAGTTGGATTGACCGTAATTCAACTGTGGGCACGTTGCATTGTGTCACCGCATCAAGCATCCTTTGACTTCCGCTACGGGTCAGAATTCCGTCACCCTTCCAATTTTTCAGCCAAGGAGGCGCCATCGAATCAAGTGAACGGGCTTCGACGAACACGGACCAAGGGCCGTGTTCTGCAATGAAACGACGTACCCCAAGCAAGAGTCCTCTCCCATAGGACCGGGTCGTCTCAATGAGCAGTGCAACATGTGGGATGTTGTTCATTCATCGAAGTTATACTAGGGGCGATACTCGCCGGCACTATGATCGAGAATATTTCGTTAGATTTATCCGCAATTCATGAATGCAACGTTCACTTGTGAGTTGCTATACATGCGGATTCGGTTCAGAAAGCAAGTTCCCACCTCAGATGCAGTGATGCTGCTTTAGCTGGATTTATGTCAAAAGTGCTGATAATTGTTGGTGATGCGACGGAAACGGTGGACACACTCTACCCATATTACCGATTGCAGGAAGCGGGATTCACACCGGTCGTTGCGGCCCCTGAGCGGCGGCAGTACCAGATGGTAATGCATGAAATCACACCTGGCTGGACAATCACCAGAGAGTGGGAAGGGTATAAGATCAACGCAGATGTGGCATTCTATGAGATCCATTGCGAAGATTATCTGGGCATTTTCTTCAGTGGTGGCAGAGCGCCTGAATACATTCGTGATGATCCGAATTTGATCAAAATCACGCAACATTTTTTTGACGCGAAAAAGCCAATTGCCAGCGTCTGCCACGGCGTGGAAATTCCCGCTCGAGCAGATCGCGTTCGTGGTCGCCGTATGGCAACGGTAGCGAAATGCCGTTTCGACCTAGAAGTTTGCGGTGGGATCTACGTCGATGCACCATGCGTTATCGATGAAAATCTGATCAGTGGCCGTACTTATCATGATCACGGAGCCTATATGGGGGCCTGGATTCGATTGCTCATCGGCGCACATGAGGGTGCCGTAAAGGTTGGGGGCGTCGCTGTCCAGAGTGCGCCGCGCGAACCAAGTGACGATGGAGCACCGTCAGTCCCGACCGCTGCAGCCACTCAATGCGCTGTTGCAGAACCTGTACCCGTCCGCTCATAGATGACCGACCCGGCCAGAAAAAAGACTTGAGACCGGAATTAAATCGGCTCAAGACGAACCGTACTGGCAGGGATGGATTCCTCGGACGCCTGCCGTGCATTCTCCCACCCAACAACACGTTGACAAGCTGGAGGGTTTGCCCTTATTCAGAATCCGATTCGCTGCCGCAAAAGTGTAAGACAATTACGCTTTTATGGCATGGATAACCCATAAGCACATTGGTAACGTTTCGGCAGGCATACAGGATTCGTCAGATTCCTGATGCGATGGAGCTTCGTTTACGGTTGAGTTTTCCGTATCTGTTCTTTGGTTCCATCTACAAAGTCCTACTAGGAGCATGTTTTATGTCACGAGTCAGAACGAGAAAAGACGGTTTCACATTGATTGAACTGCTGGTGGTTATTGCCATCATTGCAGTTCTGATCTCTCTGCTTCTGCCAGCAGTGCAACAAGCCCGCGAAGCGGCGCGAAGAACACAATGCAAGAACAACCTGAAGCAACTGGGGTTGGCATTGCATAACTACCACGATGTGTTCAACACGTTTCCACCTGGCACAATTACGTTTGATTCTTGGAACGCGAATGTGGCGAGTTCCGGTTTGACGCGACTCGGAGCCACCGCGGCCCCGTGTCCGTGCTCTACAGTTGGCGGCAGTGATGGAGAAGCGAATGGTCTGTCATGGACGGTCTTGATCCTGCCCTATATTGATGATGCCAATCGGTATGCTCTTTTCAATGCCAGTGCGAACCCAGCCTATGGATACGGGACGCCTGGAATTGGGGATTCTTGGATTCCTGCAGGCACTCCAAGCGGCAACGGCGGAACTGCAACCGGGACGAGCCCAGCCGATTACGTAAACGTGGCACAATGGGAACTACAGAATTCGAAGTTCCAGTGTCCTTCAGATCCTGGTTCCGGCTCTGGAAACAATAACACGAATTACATGGGAGTTCAGGGTGGTGGGCAGAATGTGTCTGCAGCCTGTACTGTTTGTCAGGGATCTGGATCGTCCATCAACAATCGATTTATGTTCAACGGCATCCTGTCTAACAATTCAAAAACTGACATGGGTAAGATTACGGACGGAAGCAGCAACACGTTCCTGGTTGCCGAATCAATGTATATGATCACACCGGTGGGGACCCGCGAAGGAAATCCGAGTCGCGCCGGCTGGGCGTCGAGTGGAAGGGTAGATAGTTCCTGTAATCCTGTTGTGCTGGCTGGAGCCGTTCTGCAGATTAATTCAGCCCCCAGTTCAGGTAGCTCACGGGTGGGCTGGTTGACACGGGATGCTCGCGATATCTCTACATCGATGTTTGGCAGCAATCACAGTGGTGGTTGCCAGGTAACACTCGGTGACGGCTCCGTCCGATTTCTAAGCCAGAATATGGACTTGACGACATATCAAAACATGGGCGACCGAGCCGACGGGAAAGTCATTGGAGAGTTTTGATGAAGTGTTGCAGCAACAAACCCAGTTGGAGCCGATTGCTCTCAATCGTAACTCTGACACCGTTTCTATTTCTCGGCTGTTCCGGGGGTCGTGATGGTCCTGAAAGATTCGAATTGAATGGGAAGGTCACTGTTGACGGTGTGCCGGTTTTGTCGGGCATGCTGGCAATTTCCCCCGACACAAAGAAAGGGAACTCAGGCCCTGGCACAACAATTATTATCGGTCAGGGCGCGTACGAGGTTGATTCAGACAAGGGGGTCGTGGGCGGTCCACACATTATCCAGATCACGGTTTACGAAGTCGGACAATTGACCGAAAAAGGCCAGGCGGACGACGACGAGGCCGAGAGTGGAACGGTGTACCAAAAGACGCTTGAAGTGGATCTTCCAGAAAAAGGTGGAACCTACGATTTTAAATTGTAGGCTGCCGACTGTTCGATGATTCAGAGGTGTCAACCAAGCAGTTGCAACAACACAGATTTTTGGAAATCATGAAGTTGCAACTGCATTTTCGTTAATGAGTCGGGGCGAATTGAAGGTATTTTTAAATGGCCAATCAGATGAAAGAAAAAATGATGGACTATTCGAGCCGTCGTCAGTTCTTGGCATCGGCTTCAGCGACTGCGTTATGGCCCTTCCTGAACCTGCCGATTGCGGAGGCGGGAAATCGAAGGTCTTCGTTTGTGGACTATCCATTTAAGCTGGGTGTTGCTTCGGGAGATCCCGCGCCAGACGGCGTTGTGCTCTGGACTCGACTTTGCCCGCAACCAGCCAGCGATGATGGTGGTGTTCCACCGGAAGATATACAAGTCCAATGGCAGGTGGCTGCGGACGAAGCGATGAAGCATATTATTCGAAAGGGTTTTGCGACTGCGGCAGTGGATTGGGGGCATTCCATCCATGTGGAAGTCGAGGGACTCGAACCGGATCGGAGTTACTGGTATCAATTCAAGGTGGGCATGGACGTCAGTCCGGTCGGGCGGACGCGGACTGCTCCTGCAGCAGATGCGATACTGGCTAATTTTCGGTTCGCTTTCGCGTCGTGCCAGAAGTATAACGACGGCTACTTCACGGCGTATGAACACATGGCCCAGGACGACCTGCGTGCCGTTTTTCATCTGGGTGATTATATTTACGAAGGTGTTGGGAACGAAGGTGATGCGCCGACTCGGTATTTCGATGCCCCCGAGGCGACAACGCTGCAGCTTTACCGCAACCGATATGCACTTTATCACGCAGATCCTCATCTGCAGGCAGCCCATGCGGCATTCCCCTGGATAGTTACCTGGGACGATCATGAATTCGCTAATGATTGCGCCGGAGCTGTTTCGGACGACCCGGCTGTGAGTACTGCAGATTACCTGAAAAGGCGAGCTGGTGCCTATAAAGCATACTATGAGAATCTGCCTCTGCGTCGCGCAGCGTTGCCCATGGGGCCCGACATGATGCTTTATCGGCGCATATCTTTTGGTCAGATGATCGATTTCTCCGTGCTCGACACTCGGCAATATCGTAGTGATCAACCTTGTGAAACGAAATACAGGACGCCATGCGACGGGATCTTCGATCCCAAGGCGACGATGCTTGGGGATGCTCAGGAAAAGTGGTTGTGTGAGGGACTCAACACGAGCGGTGCTCGTTGGAATGTTCTCGCCCAGCAGGTCATGATGGCTCGCCCTGATTTCGTGTACAAGCCGCACAAGGAAGGTGAGATCACTTTTTGTATGGATAAGTGGGACGGTTACCATGTACCACGCACACGGTTACTACAGTACATTTCTGATCATCAGATCTCAAATCCTGTCGTTTTGACAGGGGATGTACATCGTAACTGGGTCAATGATCTGAAGGTTGATTTCGACAATCCGGAGTCGGCGACAGTTGCTACGGAATTCGTTGGTACGTCCATTTCTACCAATGGCGATGGCACAGAGGGCAAGGAGATTGCCGAAGCCGTAAAGGCAAAGAACCCGTTCGTGAAGTTCTTTAACAGCGAACGCGGATATGTCCGCTGTGACGTGACCGCAGATGAATGGCGATCCGACTACCGTACCGTTCCGTATATCACAACACCTGGTGCTCCATGCGTGACCCGTGCCACATTTGTTGTCGAAAATGGCCAATCTGGAGCGGTCAGAGCGTAGAGGCAATTCGCAAATTCCAGCGTTTCGTGGTTGACCGGTGACACGTCCGTTGTTCAGAAGAATCTCAGCGGTCAGAACGGTTCTTGTGGTTCCTTCAGTAAAACTCGTAACGATGGGGATTGATATTGTGGGCATACTTAATCGTCGAGCAGCACTGCAGCTTTCTGGTGGCGTTGTCTGCTCTTCCCTGTTTTATGGTATTTCACCACAGGCGGCGACGGGGATTGAGACCGCAGCTAAGCCTCGCATCAAAATCGGACAGATTGGCGTGGGCCACGCTCATGCCACTAAACTGAGTGTGTATCGGAATTCATCCGATTATGAAGTCGTCGGAATTGTAGAACCTGATGTTGAGTTACGAAAGCTCGCAGAGTCCCAGGACACCTACCGCGACCTGAAGTGGATGACGCAGGAACAACTGCTCAATGTTGCGGGACTGCAAGCCGTGCTGGTTGAAACACGCGTACGCGATCTTCTGAATGTCGCTGAAGTCTGTGTTGCTTCAGGTAAACACATCCACCTGGATAAGCCAGCCGGTGAATCATTATCTCAGTTCGCACGGATTCTCCGTTTGGCTGCCAGTCAGAAGCTCATGGTACAGATGGGCTATATGTTTCGATATAATCCAGCGATTGTGTTTCTGCGCAAACTCTTGAAAGACGGTTGGCTTGGGGATGTATTCGAAGTGCATGCTGTGATGAGTAAGGATATTGATCCGGAAACTCGTCGCGGACTGGCCGAATATCCCGGTGGCGTTATGTTTGAACTCGGAGGGCACATCACGGATTTGGTAATCGGTGTCCTCGGTCGGCCGACAAACATTACTGCGTTTCCCCAGCACGCACACAAAATCGACGACCAACTCAAGGACAATATGCTTGCAGTTTTTGAATATCCTCATTCCTGCGCAACTCTCAAGTCGAGTGCCATGGAGATCGGTTGGCTCGAACGTCGACACCTTACCGTCTGCGGTACCAAGGGAACAATCCACATCCAGCCTTTAGACAACCCGTCGGCGCGGCTGGCGTTGTCCGAACCTCATGGCGCCTACAAAGCCGGCTATCAGGACATCTCTTTTCCGAAGTACGTCCGCTATGTCGATGACGCAGCAGACATGGCATGTGTCCTACGCGGTGAAAAAGAGAATGAATTCTCCTATGATCACGATCTAATCGTACAAACCTCGCTTATTCAGGCATGTGGCCTGACGTCTGACATCTGAGAGATCTGGTTTTCGCATCGCATCGGGCCACTGTTTCGAACGTTCACAACCTTGTAAGGATGGCATCATGGCAGCATCGGGTTCACGGCGTAAATTCCTGCGGAATTCCGCAGAAACGGTGACGCTTGCCGCTGCAGTCTCGGCCTTGGGCAACGTGCATGCGTTTGGTGCGGAGAATTCTGCCCGAATTCGACTCGGTATCATCGGTTGTGGCGGAATCATGACGAAACACGTCACGGGATTAGTTGAGCGTAAAGAAGCCGTCGAAATCGCATGGCTCTGTGACGTCGATCCGGAGCAGATTGAGAAAACCGCTGGACTCGTGGTTGGATTCCAGTCAGCCCCGCCCAGAAAGACAAAGCGATTTGAAGATGTAATAGAAGACCAGAGCGTCGATGCCTGCATTATCGCTACACCTCATCACTGGCACGCTCCGATCGCCTTGCGGGCGATGCAATCCGGCAAGGACGTCTATATCGAAAAACCAATTTCCCATGTTTTCGATGAAGGACCACTGATCATCGCGGCAGCAAAAAAGTACGGACGAGTTGTGCAGCAGGGAAGTCAGATGCGCAGTAGTCCGGTAACAGCCAGCGCTGGAAAGCTGCTGAAGGAAGGAATTATTGGTGAAGTCAAAGTGGCTCGAGCCTGGACTGCTGAGATGCGCACAACAGTCCGGGCAGTTCCAGATGGAATGGTGCCTGATGGGGTTGATTATGACCGTTGGCTGGGTCCAGCGCCCGAGCGACCGTTCAATCCGCATCGGTTCCACTACAACTGGCGAATGTTCCATGACTATGGAAACGGCGAAATCGGCGATGATGGTATTCACGACCTTGACATGGCGACCTGGGGGCTGGACGTTGACACGTTGCCGAGTCAAATCACGGCCCGTGGTGGCCGGATGATGCTTCCTGATCATGTCAGCGAATACCCCGATAATATGACGGTGACTTACGAATATCCCGACGGGCGAATTATTCTCTACGAGAATTATCCGTTCACTGAATACGGACTACACGGATTCGACAATGGTAACGTTTTTTACGGAACCAAAGGCTACATGATTTTTTCCCGCCGGGGAGCGTTCAGTGTATTTCTCGGGCCCAAGAGGACTCCGGGGCCAACGGAAGGGAAAGAAATACGCGGTCAAACGGGCTATCCCGAGCACATGGCCGAATTTTTGCTAGCTGTTCGCAACCGCACGCCTACGAAGGCTAACCCCGTTGTGGCACATCGAAGTTGCGCTTTGGTCCATCTCGGAGAAATCTCGTATCGAACCGGTGGCAGAGTCGATTTTGACCCCGTAACGGAACGTTTTGTGAACAGCGAAGCTGCCAATAAACTGTTGACCAAGGACTACCGCCAACCCTATGGGTTACCGAAAGATCCGTGAGTGTACTGACAACCGCGCGTCAGGTGCGCGACCACAAAACGCCCGGAGCCTATGCGACGGTCAAAGTGGTTCCGGTGCTCGGCATGTGTCACGAAACAAAATCAACCAAGGAAGCACTGGAATACATTTCCAAAACAGGAACTGCTGAAGAACGGGAAGAAGCGTACCGCATTCTCTATCCACACTTCAACGGAACTGAAGATCGCAAGTTCCGGAGTGACGCAGGTTGTTTGGTGGAAGAGTGCCCAAGTTCGACCGGCTTTAATCCAAGCGCGGAATCGGATTATGGTGTCGGAGTTATCGCGGAACCAGCAATTGCCGCTGCTCGTCACACGGAGATTGATCGTCTGAAGTTCCCCAGCCCACCGCAAAGTCGAGGTGCTTGCCGCGCCGATTGGTAGTGTTTGGGGCCCATTGACACCCATTGCTCTCTTGTGGCGACACGTCGCTCGCAGGCCGAGTCAGCTGGGCTTCATAAGGGATTGATCGCGTCCCCATCAGGTTAGTCGCCGCGTCGTCGCGAACAAGTGCCGCCCCGGTTGCTATCGGAGCCGGCGCAACGGAAGAACTGTTTGAATATCGGCGATCAGGCCTGCACGCTAAATAAATCGATGACCGCTGCCTGTTGATGCCCCACTGCGGTCAGGGAGCGGCCGTCTGTGGACAGCTCAAAATCATGCACATGCATGGGAGCTTTGTCCTGAGTCAGCAGTTTTCCATCTGCCATGTTCCAGACGCTGATAAAACCGCTGTTGTCGCCGCCGGCGGCAACAAGGTATGCATCGGCGGGGCCAAACTGCAGGGCTTCCACAAGCCCCTTGTGTTTGCTGTCTTCAATTTCAAAGCGGCGTGTACCTGTTTGCCAGTTGAAGACTTCGATTCGCGACATACCTTCTAGGTGGTCGATGTTGCCGACTTTGCCCATGCCGCCCACTGCGAGTTGACTGGAATCGTTTGAGAAAGCCAGCGAACGAATGCCACCGATCGAATGGCGTCGAGCCGTCGGGTCCCATGTGTACATGACCGGTGTCTCAATTGTGGCGGTAAGTTGTCCGCTCGTCACGTCGCGTACAAGCACACGCCCGGTTCGATCACCCGTCGCCAGCCATTTGCCGTCCGCAGAGAACGCAACGGCATAGAGCATTGAGGGGAATTCATGGGGAGTCTTCGATTCGTAGTCACTCCATGTGGCTAGGCACTGGCCCGTCACAGCGTCCCAGAGTTTTGTCTGCATGTCGTCCGCGACACTTGCGATGCGAGTTTGATCGGGGTTGATGGCCAGCATTCGGATCCATCGCGCATGAGCATCGTCAACACGGCGAATGATCTCGCCGCTGTCAGCATTCCACCAGATCAGTGAGCAATCGTAGCCTCCGGACACAAGTGTCTCGCCACAACGAACCAAACCCATAACGTAGCTGGTGTGACCGTTCGCTCCTACTGCCGAGGGCTCAATTTTCTCAGCTGACAGATTCGCCCGGAGAATCGAAAAGTCCGAGAGCCCTGTGTAAATCAATGACTTGCTTGGTGCTGTTGCGAGACAAAAGCCGATCCCGGGCAGCGAGAATGCCGTCCGCACTTTGACCACATTCGGTAACGTGGCCGCTGTCGGGGCGGAAGCCTGCGGCTCGGTGCTGGCCGGAGTGTTGATTTCGTCCATTGTTACTTCCAGTATGATTGTCGTTGCCCGGATCAGAAATTTTCAGTACAGCGAGCGTTTGGTCCATCGTGGCGGAATTGCGGCATTTCAAAAGACGGACGTTGAGTCCTTAAGCTGTGCGGCGTTTTTCTCGACCGAGCGCTGATGCAAATGTGAGTCGCCGAGCGACATCGCCTACGCAGCACAATCGCTCCGCGATTGTGATTCATTGGGTACAGCATGGTTATTCCTATATGGCCGAGTTCTGGTGAACGCCTTGCGCCCATTGATGCCACTAACTCAACACTTCCGCAATCGGCTTCGAACCAAAATCCGCCAGCGGTACAGGCCTCGCCCCAACGGTGTATTCCTGCGTGTGATCAATCCCCAGCGCTGACAGGATTGTGGCGAATAGGTCTGCGGCTGACGCTTCGCCCTCGACGACGGTATGGCCTTCAGGATCAGTCTTGCCATACGCCACACCTCCCCGGATTCCAAGTCCCGACAAGCTGCAGCTCCATGCACTCGCAAAGTGATCACGTCCGAGGCTGGAATTGATTTGCGGTGTTCTCCCGAATTCACCCAGAGTGATCACCAGCGTGTTTTTCAGCAGTCCGCGTTGTTCAAGGTCGTCCAGCAGAACGGACATGGAATGATCCAGATCCGCACACAATTCCTGATGCGTTTCAAAGTTCTGTCCATGACTATCCCACCAGGCGCGGGCCACTTTCACGAAGGGTACGCCAGCTTCAACTAGGCGGCGAGCGATCAGGCATTGATGACCGAACTGAGTCGGCCCGTAACGAGCCTGCACCTCCGCTGATTCCTGTGTGATGTCAAACAGTTCCGCGCTTGCCATCAGTCCGTTCACTCGTTGATACGCCGAATTCTGACTATCAACCGCGTGACTTCTGCGCGAAGCGGCAAAGCGTCGTCCCAGTGCATCTCGCAGTGCAGCTCGGTCATGATGATCGATCTCTGTAAGCGTCTCAAGCCGGGCAATGTTCGGCGGGATCATGCTTTCAGACAGGAACATCGGCGCATACCGCGCACCCAGAAATCCGCTGGTCCCTTTGCGACGGCCTTCAGTGGACGTATAGAGCGACACATAGTCCGGGACCTTGCTTTCCATGCGTCCCAGTTCCCGCGCGACCACAGCGCCAAGGTCCGGGTAGACGATGCTGGGATCCTTCAGACGGCCAGTTTCCATAAGGTCCGCGCCGCGGCCGTGATCGGCAATCTTTGTGTTTAGAGATCGGATAATTGCTGTATGCTGCATCCGTTGAGCTAGTTCGGGAAGCAGTTCGCTGATATGGACTCCGTTTGCGTTTGTTTGAATGGCACGAAACGGTCCGCCGGTCTTCGCACCGGGCTTGGGATCCCATGTTTCGAACTGACTGGCGCCCCCGGCCAGCCATAACAGGATGACTCGTTTGTGCTGTTTCCGAAGTTCGCTGGCGACCTCTTCCGATCGCAGCGCATGAATCTGTCCCATGTCGGAAGAAAAACACCCAGCGACCGTTAGAGCCCCGACAGCTCGGATCGCTCCATCTGACAGAAAACCTCGCCGAGACACGGCGTGATGAGCAGGAATGCAGATGCCGGATTTCGAGATTCGAGACATGTGTGGAACCTTGTTCAATGATTAAACCGAAATTCAGGGCCTGCGAGGATTGCCCAGAGGAGCTGTTTTCTTGATTCATCTTTTTTGTTGGGGACTCGATCCAGCCAGGCTGTGGCCGAGGCAAGTTCGTCAGGTTGTGGTACACGATTTAGAACCGCCAGCCAGAGTTTTTCAATTCCCTGTGACTGATCTTCAACCTTCTTCAATTGCCCCAACAGCCGGTCATCCGAATCTCGCAGAAGATCATCCTGAACCCGACCGCTGTTACTGAAGAATAACGCCTCATCAACAGCAATTTGAAAGTTCTCCACCGGCTGCTCAAACTCACGCACCCAGTCATTCGCCAGGTTCTCAAGTTCCGTTCGTTGCTTCGTCCATTCTTCAGTATTCTCAATTGCTGGCCATTGTTCCGGGCTGCGAATCACCAGATGCAGCGAGGCTCCCAGTTGTCGTGGAGTCAGAGGACGCGTTTGAGCCAACGCGAACGTGCTGGCGGCTGGCGGCTCTGACCCTGATGTCCATTCACTCGATCGCCCATACGCTTCGCTCAACACAATTCCCTGAATCAATCGTCGCAGATCGTAGCCATGCGAGACCATGTCGGTGGTAAGCCATTCCAGGAGTTGCGGGTGGCTCGGCGGATTTCCGCTGTGCATTTGATCGGCAGGACTGACAAGTCCAGTGCCTAGCAATCGAGCCCAAATGCGATTGACGATATTCTTCGCGAAAAACCGATCTTTCGTGTCGTGTAACGCGAGTTCGACAAGCTCATCGCGTGGCCGAAACTCCGGCACAAGGATCTCTGCCTCCGCATCTTCGTGTTCCAGTTTCCGGACACGCTCCTCAAGCTGCTTTCGTTCTTCGTCCGGCAACTGCGGCGTTCGATCAGCCACAACGTCGCCGGTCAAAAACATGAACGCCGCCGTTTTGCTCTCGCCGCCAACGTTGGCAAACTTGACTTCGCCAAACGGGCGTTCGGCCAGGGAGCTTGTTTTTCGAGTCTGATATGTCCTTTCAAAAAACGCCTGCATGCCATAGAAATGATCCTGCTTCCAGTCGGTCACCAAGGGATGATCATGACATTTGGCGCAGCTGATGTTCACACCGAAAAACAGAATTGCAGTATCATTAGTCAGGTCATCCAGTTCATGCACGCGACTCTTGAGAAACTGTCCGGCACCCTTCTCCGGGCCGTCCGAGCCCGCAGCGTTCATGATTTCACCGAAGACGGTGTCCCAAGAACGTCGCCCTTGCACCGCAGTCAGCAGATAATTGCGGAACTCATCATTGTGTGGCTGGTTAGAAAGCAGTGTTTCATCCAGCCAGTTGCGTTGATGAAAATGGAAATCCGGTGATTGCATCAGCCGATCGACAAGCAAGCGGCGACGATTGGACGACTGTTGACTCATGAACCAGTCCCGTTCCGCTGGTTTCGGCACGCGTCCAGCCAGATCCAGCGTTGTCCGTCGCAGCAGAGTCAAATCGTCTGCAGCCCCGACTGCGGCAACTCCGGATGTTACCAAATGCTGCTGAACGTAATGATCGATAGTATCAGAGATTTCAGTATCGGGTGGAAGCAGGTCTTCGGCATCCGCGACACTGCTTCCGCACAACACAATGGCCATCAAGCGGCATCGACAGAAAATCCCCATGTGCGACTGCATGAGTGACGTTTCCGGGTATGTAAGGAGGGATTTACTCTGATGGGCCGGTAACCAGTAGTCGTAACTGTTCTGGCAGGCACCTGATGATTGATCGATCTGCTGAAAATAGCAGGCTGACCACGGCAGCACAATGAATAATCTTGGCGCGGGCTGGAGAGGGGTGCAGTCGCGAATTTCGGTGGGATGCCTTATGCGGCGTTCCAGCAGGTTTTCCGGAGATCGCTGTACATGATGGAGCAAAGGCCTGCCAGTCGGTTGACTCGACGGACTTTCCAGCGGGCACCCGTTTGTTTCAGGCGGCGGCCGATCAGATTGTTGCAGGCACCCTCGATCTGGCCGCTCCCGATCGAGCGGCCTTCCGCAAGACGAGCAGCCTGGTGCATATGTCTCGCGTGGGGAACATTTTTTTGACGCTATTCAATTCCCGTCGGCTCCGATCAGCAAAGGGCCATTCTGTGACAGTCGTCATTATAGAATCCTCTTAAGATACTGGAAAATAACAGAAGAACTAGAAAGCGTAGAAGCGACGAAAATGTTGCCCAGCGCACATATTCGCTCTTCAGCAGCCCGCCAAAGTTCTTCAAATGCGTCCGCAAGGGCTGGTTTGCGTTACGTGAGACAGCTATTATGCCGTCTACGCCAGCCCCGGAAGTCTGCCATTCCGGTCACAGCGAACTGCCGTCGTGGAACGCGCAAGAAGCGCAGGGCGTGGAGTCATTCTGAATTGGAGACTGCATCATGGATTTGATCGTACTGGTAGCGATGATCGTTCTTGCGGCGTCCTCGGCCGACACGCCGTGGCAAGAAGCGGAACAGATTTTTCCCGTCAATCCCATGCAAACCCATGCCCCCGGCATTGTCGAATGCCCGAATGGCGATCTGATCGCATCGTGGTACAAAGGCTCGGAAGGTTCTGATGGAGACGCTTCGATTTGGGGCGCTCGGAAGCGAAAAGGCGAATCCAAATGGAGCGAGCCTTTTCTGCACTGGGACACGAAGGGCTTCACGGACTTAAACACCTGCATGATGATAGACAGCAAGAACCGGCTGTGGCTATTTTGGCCCACGATCATCGGCGGATCGTTGGAGTCGGCCATTATGAACTATGCCGTCTCGACCGATTACAACAATGAAGGCCCTCCCAAATGGGACCGTCACGCAATGATCCTGTTGAAACCGGCGGACTTTGCGGAAGACGCCCTGAAGATTTTGGGCGACGGCCGAGTCTCTGTGCCGCGAGGCGCCATCCAGGGAGATAAAAACCGCAACACGCCTGAGGCGCAGGAAGTTCAAAAGAACAAGATCAAGGACCCCATGTATCAACGGCTCGGTTGGTCGCCCCGATGCAAGCCGACGGTCCTTCCGAGCGGGCGGATTCTGCTCCCTTTGTATACCGACACTTGGCTGATCTCGATCATGGCGGTGAGCGATGACGATGGCATGAACTGGTACGCCAGTCAGCCCTTGATCGGCTTTGGCAACATCCAACCGACAGTCCTGCGCCGGAACGACGGTTCGCTCGTGGCCTACATGCGCGAAAACGGCGGCCGAAGCAAGATGCGCATTTCCGAGTCCACAGATGAGGGAATTCACTGGAGCCCGGTCGGGTTGAGCGAACTTCCTAACTTCGGCAGCGGGATCGACGGCGTGCGGCTCGAGAACGGCCACTGGGCGCTGATCTACAACGACAAGGGTCGCACGAGCATCGTCGTCTCTATTTCCGAAGACGAAGGGAAAACCTGGAAGTACACGCGGCATCTCGAGGTGCATAATGCCGGCCGGTACCAGTACCCTGCCATGATTCAAGGCAAGGACGGCACGATCCACACAGTCCTCAGCACGTTTATAGCTCCGGAGAATCAAGGTGAAAAGGAAGTGAAAGGGATCAAGCACAACGCCTTCAACGAAGCCTGGGTCAAGGCCGGCGATCCCGCCAGCAAATGAGCGGGTTGCAGCCAGCCCGAACGCGAACGACGACCGAATCGTGGACATCAACTTCCGTCTGTCCTTCATTCCATGACAGATGTTGTCGGGGATAAGTTCGCTGTTTTCCCACTCATTGCGCGAAGCCTGCCGTTTCAAGTGCGGCGGCGTAGTCTTCCGGATAATTCAGATTCGACCAGAGAATCTGCGTGGCGAAAGAGCGCTTGCAGGATGGACACTCATGTCCGTCGAATCCCCGCCATCAGGACTTGCTGATCGATGGATCGACACCGAGGCGGATCAAGTCGGCCAGTTCTCTGGTGGACAGTTTTGCTGCGGCGTCGGCACCGGAGAGGACGCCATCGACGAGATCACGCTTTTCGTCGTGCATTTTCAAAATCTGTTCTTCGATCGTGCCGCGTGCGATGATACGGTAGACCATGACGGGGCGTGTCTGGCCGATGCGGTGGGCACGGTCCGTTGCCTGGTCTTCAACGGCGGGATTCCACCACGGGTCCATGTGGATCACGTAGTCTGCCGCCGTGAGATTTAGTCCCGTGCCGCCGGCCTTGAGCGAAATCAGAAACGCATCGCCTTCGCCATTCTGAAACGCTTCGACACGCTGCTGCCGCTGAGCTGGTGTGGTCTGACCATCAAGGTACTGATACGTGACACCGGCCTTGTCGCAGGCTTTGCGGATCAGGGCCAGATGCGAGGTGAACTGACTGAAGATCAATGGTCGGTTACCCCTTTCTTTCAATTGTGCAAGCTGTTCCATCAGGACGTCGAGTTTCGCAGACGAACCCTTCCATTTGTCATCGACCAGCCCGATATGACACGACAGTTGCCTCATACGAGTCAGCATCTGCAGAACTTTGAACCGCTGGTCATGCGACAGACTTTCATCGCCGATGTCATCGAGTTCAGTAACTGCCGCCAGTCGCATCTGATCGTAGCGTGTGCGTTCCTCGGCAGACAAATCCACCATCAGATTTGTTTCCGTGCGTTCCGGCAGATCCTTGAGAACCTCCGCCTTGGACCGTCGCAGAATAAATGGTGCAATCACATGAGCAAGCGCTTCTCGGCGATCACTGTTGCGATCTTTTTCGATGGGGGCCGCAAATCGTTTGCGAAACTGCTCCCATGAACCCAGAACTCCCGGAGCGACCGTGTGGAAGATGCTCCAGAGTTCACCCAGATGATTTTCCATCGGTGTACCCGTGAGTGCGATTTTCCATTCGGCCTGAAACGTACGAATCTGAGAGGCCGTTTTACTGTTGCTGTTCTTGATGTTCTGTGCTTCGTCCAGAATCAGCGTGCCCCATTTGATATCCCTGAGCAATTCCGCCTCACGCAGCGCAAGCCCGTAGCTGCAGATCACGAGGTCGCCGTCGCCGACGTGGTTCTTGAGATCCATGCGATCAATGTCGCGGAATACGATTGGCGTCAGCGAAGGTGTGAATCGCTCGCATTCACGCTGCCAGTTGAATCCCAGCGAAGTCGGTGCGATCACAAGCGTGGGACCGGATTCGACACGTGTGAGCAGCATCGCAAGTGCCTGCACGGTTTTTCCGAGACCCATGTCGTCCGCCAGAATCCCGCCGATGCCCCAGTGAGACAGACGACACAACCAGCGAAAACCTTCGAGTTGATAGTCTCGCAGATGTGCATTCAAGCCCGCTGGCGGATCGTAAACCGTATCCGTCGCTTCGCGCAATTGTTTGAGGCACTTATCCCAGTGCTTGTCGGAATCGACCTGAATGCGTGCGGCCTGAAGTGCCGAAACGACAGGAATGGCCGACGAATCCAGTTGCAATTTGCCGCGAGATTCCAGACTGACATCCGACAGTCGCCGCAGTGCGCTGCGAAGTTCTTCCGCTACGGCGGCCCATTTGCCTGGTGAAATTTCCATCAGACCGTTGGTCGGTCGTCCATGCATTCCGGCCAACAGATCTTTGAGCGGAATTTCCTGCTCGCCGATTCTGCAGGTACCGGTCAGACCAAACCAGTCTCGCTGACGTGACACGGTGACGCGCACGTTGTTGGCGGTTAATCGACCGATCACATCGAAGCGACTGACGGAATCCTTGTGCCACAGCACGACCAGTTCACCTCGCTCGACGGCGGCTCCGGCGTCGGACAACAGGTTGCTGATATCGTCGGCGTCTGAAATTCTCCAGCCGCAGCGGCTGATCGGAACGCCGCGTTTTAGTTTGAGTTCCGTTGCGAGTTCACGGGTACGATGCACTTCGTCCGACAGATTGCGAACGTACTGGACGGGCTTTTCATCAACGGTCTCATGGATGCGAGCGAGTCCTTCGCCGGGCGATTGCAGCATCGAATTGCGATCCCGCACCTGGATGGATGCGTCCAGCATTCCGTTGCGACGCAGTTGCAGCACGAGCGTCATCTGTCCGTCATACGGCACGTCCTGTCCGGCGATGGATTCCGGCAGTCGCACGGCCATGCAGGACCGTAATGGTTCCAGTTCCTTGAGCAGCGCTGCCTTCTTTTCGAGCGGAATGATATCCGTTTGTTTCCTGAGATGATTACAGATGTCACAGGAATGCGGTGGACCGGAAAAATAAACGGCCCTGCGTTGTTCCTGAAGCACGACCAGGACACCTCGTTTGGCATCTGCAAAAAAAGACTGGCTGCCTTCCGGCTGCGCGCTCATCAGATCCGTCGCGGAGGTCGATAGACGCAATCCGCCTTCGACTTCCTGAACAATAATTTCAAGCGGTCGTGTTTCCAGCTCGCAGTGATCTCGGTCGTACGTAAACTGATCACTCCCTGCAAGAATTCTCAATGCATCTGCGAGTTCCAGCGTGGGTGTCTGCCAGCGCTCCTGTTTGATCAGTTCTGCCAGCTGTTGGTCAATCGCTGTCCACTGATCTCGGGAAGATTTCAGAAATGCTTCGAGGGTGCTTTCTTTACCCTTGGTCCAGCCGCCGTTCTTTTTCTCCTGCTGCAAACACGGCCCCAGATGAACGGACTTGTAATAACGGTCGAGTTTGACATCCCACGCAAACCGCGTCAGCGGCTTTTCGATCACTGGAGCATTGTCATTTTGGGGCAGCGACATCTGCGCATTTCGCGCCAGTGACTGAAGCATCGAAAACGTCTGCTTGAGATTTCGCTCAGCAAAGTCCTCGCCCAGAATCTTTGCGACGAGTTCAGACTTGGGATTGCTGAGGAGGTCCTTAATCTTCACTGCCATGAAATAAGTATGTTCACACAAAGCCTGATGACCACAATTACACGATGTGGAAAACGTACGGCCATCGAGATCAAACGTCCATGAGGCCCGATACGTCGATGCACCACACTTCAGAACGACCTCGCAGCCTTCTTCGCGATTGACAGACTTGAGTTGAAGTGAGCCCTTGATTCGTTCGCCGCGTCCGCGTTTATCGACGCTATGACCACTGATCAGCCCGCCGATCGCGTCCTGCCACTCATCCAGCAGTCCGCTGGTCACCGCCTTTTTCGGAACCATGCCGATATCCTTACCGACAGCACCGATGCCCAATTCTCGAAGCATTTTAGCGAAGTCAGGATCGCTCGCGAAACTTCGGGGATCAAATTTATCCGGACGTCGCTTGTTCTCATCGCGAGCCATCTGCACCGCTTCCCTGCTCAATTGACTAATTGATGAGCCTAGCCCTGCACCGGGCGTTTTGCTCCGACAATTCTTCTCTTCACCGCGATATGCTCGCAGGAGATAGGTTGACGTCAAGCCGCGATGAACGAATTTCCCGCCGAGCGAACAGAAATAGCCCGTCAAAGAACGGAAAAGTCTCTTTCGTTGCAGCGCCAACGACCTTCGTGAGGCGATGATGTTGAAGAAAATTCACCGTTGCACGTTCGCCTCAATCATAGCAAGACATCAAGGTCCGCCGTCGGATTCTTTCGCTGACGTGATAAAGTTGCACCACAGGCATTCGGTCTTGGTTTCCTTGATTTTACCGGATGATGCCTTGTTATCGATCAGGAACTCATGGCGGGTCCAGCCATGTCGCTGCTCCCACTGGGTATAGAGATGGCTGGGATAGCCACTGAGCATGAACTTCCCTGCAATTCCGGCTAGGACGTCCAGCAGCTCACGATGCTGAGCTTCCGTCATTTCGTAGGCATATTCCCCGGTTGTTGAGCGGGTTTCATGGACGTACGGCGGATCGCAATAGAACAGCGTATGCTCGCCGTCCTGCTTGCGGATGACGTCACAGGCACTTTGATTCAGGATCACGACATTCCGCAGACGTCGATGGACATCAGGCAGTCCTTCAATCACACCCAGCCACGCATTCACCTGCTCGTTAATCCGCCCGCGAGTCCGGTTTCTGGACAGAGTTGCAAAATCCCTCATCAGTCCCTGCCTCGACTGCCGGGCGAGAATAAAAAATCGAACAGCTCGCTCAACGCGGCTTGCGGACGTGCCGACACTCTCGGAATCCGTGCTGGCATTTGCATTGTTCCTGAATGCGTCTTCAAATTCCGCTTCACTGAACGGCGTGAGTTCGACGCGTTGCCGAAAGGCTTCGAAGTCTTCGGGATCCTGCAGGACACGCCAAAAGTTGATCAATTCTCCATGGAGATCGTTGGCGACTTCGCTTCCGCCCTTCAAAGCCGCAGGCAGCTTCTTGTTGTCCGATGACAACATCCAGTCCCGATCCGGATCTCGGGCCAGCAGAACGCCTCCACCGCCGAAGAACGGTTCCACATAATGCAGATGAGGCGGCATCAGCCCAACAATCCATTTCCGCAAATAGTACTTACCGCCGTGCCATTTAATGGGTTGAGTCAGAGCTGTCATTCATTTCCTTCGGTCGCAGAAAAAATGCATCCAGGAGTCGCGTGGATGCCACGCCGAGAGTTGGTTGAAAACACCGGCGTAAATTCAGGGCCATCAAAGTCTTCGACCAATTGGAATCCGAATTCGTTGAGACGCTTTCTAGTCGAACCAATCCCTTTCAAGAAGCGATTAAAGGATACGCGAACGAACTCAGAGATTGCTGGTTGCTTGTCTGATTCTTTCAGACAACATTTTCTTTCAGACAACATTCGCCCCCCCCAATGCATGTCCTACGATGATAAGTGCAATAGCGATTGCAACGGCTCAAATGCTTCCCGCGCGCGGGAAGGTGAAATTGTTACCTTCCTGCCTGTGAGAAAAGAAAGTGGCGTTGTTTCAGCCGCCTTGTCACTGCGAAACATGAGAGACAGAATCCCGATGCCTCTCCGTAAATCTCTATCCGCAAATCGCGGTCACCCAGGAAGCTGTGCAGTGAGCCCGTGGAAATGGATTCACAGTGCAGCCCCTTCTGATGGCTGGCAGGGTTGAATGACTGATCCAAAGCCCTCAACAAATGACATCCTCGCGAAGATTCGCGCCAAAGCTGCTTCGGCGGCGGCGGCTGAATCCGGCGCTACTTCTGAAACACCGGCAGCACCGTCGGCTGTTGCAGCACCGTTGGCTGTTGCAACACCTGTTGGAAGTGCCGCACCTGCGGCCGCGCCGAAGAGCACCGCCGATATCATGGCAGCGGCACGCGCGGCGTCGAAGCCTGCTGCTGCGAAGGCCGGCAGTACTCCGGATATCTTAGCTGCAGCAAAGAAACCAGCCGGTGCTGCTCCGGCTGCTGGTGCTGCAGCTAAAAGCCCTGCAGATATTATGGCTGCAATTCGTGCCAAGGCGGGTGCGGCTCCTGCGGCATCGCCAGCGGCGGGCGGTTCAAGTGCAACTGTTGCAGTCCCAGCGGCAAAGATCGATCCTTCAAAGGCGGCTGGTTTGTCGGCTGCGGATATGATTAAGGCAGCTCGGACAGCATCTGATGGTTCGCCGAAGGCACCTCCGAAGGTTGTGCTGCCGTCAAAGCCGCTGCCGGGGAAAGCTGCCGCTGCGAAGACGGCACCTGAAATTGGCCGACGAAGTATGCTGGCCGTTGTGGTTAGTGCGGTCTGTACATGGGTGGTGCTGGCATGGACGTCGATGATTGCGGCATCCGTTGTCAGTCTGCTGGCTACGGCTCGATTTATGATGCCGAACGTGCTGGTCGAGCCACCAACGAAATTTAAAATCGGCCCGCCTAATGATTATGCTCCGGGGACTGTATCCACCAAGTGGCAGGCTCAATTTAACATCTGGGTAGTGAATGCCGAAGTAGATGGGGCTCAGGTGATTTACGCACTGAGTACCGTTTGTACGCATCTTGGCTGCACTCCAAACTGGCTCGAAGGCGAGCAGAAATTCAAGTGTCCATGTCATGGCTCAGGCTTTTACAAGAGCGGCGTGAATTTTGAAGGTCCAGCTCCTCGTCCGCTTGAGAGAGTTGGTTTCCGATTGGCAGAAGACGGAATGCTGGAAGTTGACAAGAGCGTCAAGTTCCAGAAAGAACTCGGCCAGTGGGCCAACTCAGCGTCATTTGTGGGTGTGACGTAGGTTGCGTTTCGTCCTGTTTTCCTACTCTTAATCTTAATCTTACTCTTAATCCTAATCGGTTTGCCGTCTTGGTCGATTGGCGGGAACCGAGTAAGAGTAGGAGTAGGATTAAGATTATTAGGCGAGCGGCAATGTGCTGGGGTAGCGGACTTCGGTTTGTGAGTGTTGTTTTTAGAGGGTCTACAAGGTGTCTGTCGGCGACTACATTCGTAACTCACAGATCTGGAAAAGTGTTTTTCGGCATCCCGCACCTACGGACCGACGTAACCGCGTCGTGGTGATGTTGACTAACTTTTTCCTGCATTTGCATCCCGTGTCTATCAAGCAACAGGGAATCGCGCTGTCCTACACATGGTGTATGGGTGGCATTACGTTTTTCCTGTTCTTGGTGGAAACGATTACTGGCGTGCTGCTGATGTTTTACTATCGGCCCACACTGGAGTGGGCTTTTTACGACATTCAGGCGTTACGCGATGTGCAGACACTGGGGATCATGCGTGAGATACATCGCTGGGCTGCCCATGCGATGGTCATCACCGTATGGCTGCACATGTATCGTGTGTTTCTGACGGGCAGTTATAAACCGCCACGTGAGTTCAATTGGGTCATTGGTGTGCTGTTGCTGGTGTTAACGCTGCTTTTGTCATTTACGGGTTATCTGCTGCCGTGGGACCAATTGGCGATCTGGGCTATTACCGTCGGTTCCAATATGGCCAAGGCAACGCCAGGTTTAGGAACGGAAGGTCCGGGGTTCCAGTTGTTTAACACAAGCGGCTATGAGTTGATTACGAATGCTTCAGACGCCAAATTCCTGTTACTCGGTGGTCGATTCGTTGGTGAAGCAACGTTGAATCGCTTCTATATTCTGCATTGCGTGGCAATTCCATTGGTCGTGAGCGGTTTGATCGCGATCCACTTCTGGCGTGTTCGCAAAGACGGTGGTATCAGTCAACCGTTGTAAGGTTATCCCAATAAGGGGTCTGACCCTTGTTAGGGCAAGTTGAATTGTGTTGATAGATTTGTCTCACCGGAGAGGGTCAGACCCCTTTTTGGATAGCCATCCTGTTTCGTGTCTGGTGTTCTCTTCGCCGGGTTTAGTCAATGTTGAATCCTCATCCCGATCTGACAGCCAGCGTTCTGATCGGCCTCGGCTGGTACTATCTGATTCTGTTCGGCATGAATCTGCTATGGACAATCCGCAGTTACAAACATGACGGCGAATTCAGGAATGGGGTCCCAAAGGCCGCGTTTTGGGCCGTGGTCACATCCATTCTGCTGATGACGTCAGCTTATCACTTCACATATCCGCCGGACGGTTTTCTGATTGAGATGCCGTTGTGGTTCAAAGACTTCTTCAACGCTTGGTTTTCCAATCCGGTTCTGTACTTCTTTCTGTCCATTGCTGGCCTAGTCTTTATGATCGGGGCTCGTGAATGGTGGACAAAGCCGACCGTCGCTTGGGTGCTGCTGAATCTGTCTCTGTTGTTTATGGGTCTGAGCCTGACAGACTATGACTTCAGGCAGATTGTCGGGAAGCCGGACAACGTACCGATCGTGGCGATGCTCTTCATCGTGGCTTTCTTCACTTGGATATACTTTACGCGGGCGGTCGACAACGATCGACGAATTGCTGAAGGTCGCCCGCTGTTCGAGCAGGAAGACAATGAAAAGGTTCTTGTGTGGCCGGATCTGGTTTACACAGAATTGATCTGCATGGTGGTTCTGACCGCCGTACTGATTTTCTGGGGGATCGCCTTGCAGGCACCTCTGGAAGAACCTGCATCGTCAATGAAGACACCGAATCCATCGAAGGCACCGTGGTATTTTCTGGGCCTTCAGGAAATGCTGGTATATTTCGACCCGTGGTTGGCGGGTGTGGTCTTGCCGAGCATCATTCTCGGTGGCTTGATGGCAGTGCCTTACATCGACTTCAACAGACGGGGGAACGGATACTACTCGTTCAAGGAGAGGTCATTCGCGGTTACGACATATCTGTTCGGGTTTCTGCCGCTGTGGGTGGCGTTGATCGTTTTGGGAACGTTTTTGCGTGGCCCGAACTGGAACTTCTTCGGAATCTACGAATATTGGGATGTCCATAAGGTAGTTGCTGCTAACAATGTAAATCTCAGCGAGATATTTTGGCCGTTCTTTGGTGGAATTCCAAAGGGGTCAGGAGTTTTGGATATCGGGTGGCGCGAATCTCCGGGGATTCTGCTGGTCGTTGGCTATTTTGCGGTGTTGCCGCCAATTCTGGGGCTGACGGTGCTTCGGAAGTATTTCGCGCGGATGGGTGTGATTCGGTTTCTTGTGTTTTCAAATCTCATCCTGTGGATGGCGATTCTTCCGATCAAGATGCTGCTTCGCTGGGCGTTTGCGTTGAAGTACATCGTGGGGATTCCAGAGTATTTTTTCAATATCTGAGGCTGGCAGTTGCCTGTGTCAGTTTTTTAGTGTTTGTAATCTGCTGAGGACGGGCGAAATGCCCAGCCAGAGTTATGCCAGCAAATGATACATATTGGTGGAATCAGAAGACGCTGAACATCGTCTTTGCCCTCAGCAGTTTCGTGATGCTGCTGTCCGTGATCCTGATGATGCAAAAGGATCATGACGACGAATGGCGTCCGATTCAGCGTAAGAATTTTCAGTTGGAAGCAAAGATCGACGAAGTTCAGTTGACGGCGATTGAGGATGATACTTTCAAAGCTCAGACAGGAGCATTGCAGCAGCAGATCGGTGCGTCAGCGGCGGCTTTAAAAAAAACAAAGGCGGAGCCGGGGAACGCCGAATTATTTTCAACGCTGGATGCGCAGCAGCGTGTTGTTGATCGGCTGGAAGTGGATTTGAAATCTAAGAACGCTCTCCGAGATGAGGCGCGTGCAGTTTACGACTTGGGCGTGCGTGATGCGCTGCCAGCCGATGCGGCGACTCAGAGCATGGCGTTTTTTGAATCGCGGCAGCAGATCTGTGATGAGGCTCAAAGTGAACTCGAAAAAGCCAAGGTCCAATTGGCAGAAGCAGCTGGAAAGACAAAGCAGATCACCAAGGAACATGATGTTCTGGTCGCCAAGTACGAAAAAATGACGAAGGACGCGGCTCGTGTCGAGGCATCGCTGGAGAAGATTCAACCGACATCGCTGATCTCCAGAATGAAGCGTTCCATGATGGAAATGCCCATTATTGACGGTTTCAATTCGCCTTTAAAAATCGTTCAGGATTGGATGCCAAAACTGCGGCAAACCCTAGGAATGGCCAAGATCGCGCGTTTTGATCGATGCCGTACGTGCCACCAGAACATCGACAAGACGGCAACGGGAGGTTTCCCCGCGTTTCCTGCAGGTCATCCTTCAGGTGAAAGTGTCGCGACATGGGTCAGCGAAAACAAATTTCCTCAGCCCTATGCCACCCATTCTAATACTGAACTCTTTTGCACGGCGTCCAGTCCGCATCCTGTCGCAAAATTCGGTTGCACGATTTGTCATGACGGTCAGGGTTCGGGCACCAGTTTCGGTAACGCAGAACATACGCCGGACAATCCGCATCTGGCCGATGTCTGGCACGAAGAGTACGGCTATCACGCCAATCACTTCTGGGAGTACCCGATGCAGCCAACCCGCTTTGCGGAATCAACCTGCATCAAGTGCCATCATGGCATGACTGAACTCGGTGTGAATCCAAAATTCGGTGCGTCGGCCCCGAAGGCATTCAAAGGTTATCAGCTCATTCAGAAGTACGGGTGCTTCGGTTGCCATGAGATGAACGGGTATGATGCCGGAGTTGCCATCGGTCCGGATCTTCGCCTTGAACCACAGACCGAAGAAGATCTCGCTCGAATCGCAACTGATCCAACTCAGGTCGCTGGCAAGTACCGCAAAGTGGGTCCAAGTCTGCGGCATATCGCGTCGAAGACGACGTCATCATGGATCCAGTACTGGACCGAGATTCCATCCCGGTTCCGTCCAACGACAAAGATGCCTCAGTTCTTCAATCAGTCTGAACACTTGTCTGAGGCCGATGCGGCACACACGAAAGGGCTCGAAACCATTGAGTTGGCTGGTATCGCCAATGTGCTGCTCGCCAATTCCCAGCCAATTGATCTGCTGAAGCCTGTCGAAGGTTATGCGGCAAACGCAGAGCGTGGCAAGAAATTTTTCACTGAACGTGGTTGTTTGGCATGTCACCAGCATGGTGCAGTTCCGGGAACAACGGCAGACTTCGCACCGAACATCAGCGACATTCATCTGAAAATTAAGCGCAACCCCGACAATCCAGCGTTCAGCAATTGGCTCTACACCTGGATTCGCGAACCGCAGCGTTATCACGCTCGCACAAAGATGCCGAATCTGTTCCTTGATGCCTACAAAGACGTCGATGGAGCGACTCAGATCGATCCTGCTGCCGACATCACGGCGTTTCTTCTGAGTCAGGGTCCGCCGGGTGAATTTCCAGTCGGCGAAGTCGATACTGTTGAGCTGGATAATCTGGTGAGCCTGTTTCTGCGGAAAGGCCGTTTTAGTAGAGAAGCAGCGGAGAACATTGTCTCAACCGGGGCGTTTCCTCAGAAGAAGGCTGACGTTGTTGGTGACGAGGTAGTACTGGCGTCGGAAGATGGTTCTCCGGCTACCGATGTGGCAGAATGGTATAATCGCAAGCTGGCATTTGTGGGTCGCAAGACGATAAGCCGCTACGGCTGTTATGCGTGTCATGACATGCCGGGCTTTGAATCGGCTCGTCCGATCGGTGTGGCTCTGCAGGACTGGGGTCGCAAAGATACCAGCAAACTGGGCTTCGAACATGTCGAAGAATTCCTCCATCATCATGGAGAGCCGGCTGGCGGCAAATTTTCATCAACGCTTGAACGCGTTGAAGAGGCAAGTGCCGCGATGGCAGCAGGACAGGACAAGAACGGCGATATGACTCCGGAAGAAGTGGAACGTGAAATGTCCACCGCATTCTTCTTTGACAGCCTGCAGCATCACGGACGGCCTGGATTTATCTGGCAGAAGCTGCGAGGGCCTCGCACGTACGATTATGAAAAGACAGAAACCAAGGGCTACGACGAACGTCTGAGGATGCCAAAATTTCCACTGAAGGAAGATGAGATCGAAGCTATCGCCACGTTTGTCCTAGGCTTGATCGCTGAACCACCGGCTCCGGAGTACGTCTACACACCTGATGAACGTGCAAAGAATCGCTTGGAAGGCGAATTCCTACTGGCGAAGTACAACTGCACGGGTTGCCATGTTGTCGGCCTGCCGCAGGTGACATTTGCCACGAAGCTCGACGATATCACGGCCACAGAGATGACACCCGCAGACCATGAGAATGGTCTGGCAATGCTGCTGAAGTTGCGACCACCACATCAGGCACTGACGGGTGAAGATCGCTCGTATGTCGTTGATGAAGAAAAAGTCACACTTCAGATTGCCAGACTGCATGGATTTATTGCTTCAAAGCCGGATCTCGAGGAAGAAGATCCGGAGCTCCGCGAGTATGGTTTCGACGTATGGGAGACGGCTGATTTTGGCACTGGTGAAGAAGCCAAACGGCTGCTGCCCGGTCACCGCGTGACATTTACAGAGAAGATGCTTGTTGATTACCAAGCTGGCCGTGGTGGAGATTTCGCCGAGTGGCTCGTTGAAGATCTAATGAAAACAAAGACCGGCGGAAATCGTTCACTGGCATGGCAGGCGTCGCCACCGCCGTTGTATCAGGAAGGCTTCAAGGTACAGACGCCATGGCTTTATCAGTTCCTGCTGGAGCCGACACAGCTGCGATATACGACCGTGCTGCGAATGCCCAAGTTCAACATGAGTGAAAAAGAAGCCAAGACGCTGGCGAATTACTTCGCCGCAGTCGATGGTGCTGAGTTCCCTTATCAGGAACAGGCACCAAAGGATGCTGATTACTTGGCTGCGCGTGCAGCAGAATTGTCTCATGAAGGTTTGCTGAAGGACGGCGAGACATACCTTGGCGAATCTTGGAAGGCGCTGAACGGTCCGCTGTGTGTGAAATGCCACTCACTTGGCGGTCGCAAATTCAAAGTGTCCGACCCGGTGAAGGATATTCAGGGACCGAATCTGAACGTCGTTCAGAATCGCCTGCGAGCGGATTGGGTAAAACTGTGGTTGTACAAGCCAACTTGGATCACACCGTACACCTCGATGCCGCTGAACTTTCCTAAGAATAACCCGACGCAGTTTCCGGACCTGTTCGGCGGGGATCCGGACGCTCAGGTCACGGCAACGCGTGATGCATTGCTGAATTATACACGGCTGATGGAAGATATTGGACCAACGACGTATGCACCTCCGGTCGCAGCACCCGTGGATGGTGCTGCACCAGCGGCAGATGCTGTGCCCGCCGATGCGGCTGCGGCAGTGGACGGAGTCAACTCGATTGCGTTTCCCCCGTCGGCAAAGGTAGGACTGCCGAGCGACGCTGCGTCGTTGGCTGCTGCAACTGGAGCAGAGAAATGACGCGAAGTTTTTTCAGCTCTGTATTAGATCTGTCTTTGACTGAACTGAGTATTGGCAACGCGATGAAGAAGACCTTACTCATCACGGCGTTTGGGTTGTTGCTGGCGTCGCTAGGATGCAGTGACGTGCCGGATTTCGGTGGCGGTGCCAGCGTTGTACCGGATGTGACTTATGTTGTTGAATCGGAGGCAGCAGCGACTGTTGATGCCCCAACAGCATCAAACGAAGCGGTGGCCGGCAACGATCAAGGTTCATTCATTGGAAAGGTCGTGATGACCGGTTCAGTGACTCCGCTTGCTGCCCTGATCCAAAAAGGCGCTGACGTAAAGGACAAAGAGGTTTGTGCCGCAGTTGTAACACCTGACGAACGTTTGGTTCTGAGTGCCGATAATGCCGTGCAGGGTGTCTTTATCTATCTCAACAAGGCACCAAAAGGCGGTAAGGCTCTTGATGTGCCTGCGGAACCGTTCATGTTCGACCAAAAAAACTGCCGCTTCTTTCCTCACTGCGTCATCATCCCGGTCGGGCAGGAAGTGAAAGTGTTGAGCGACGATACTGTTGCTCACAACACTCATACGTATCCCCAGAAGAATCCTTCTGTCAATTCGGGTGTGGCACCCGGAGACAGAGAAGGCAAGTTGTCATTCACGTACCGCAAGGCCGAATCTGTGCCTCTGTCGATCAAATGTGACTATCACACATGGATGACGGCGTGGCAGCTTCCGGTCGATCATCCCTACGCAGCCGTGACCGATAAAAATGGAGCCTTCACAATCTCCGACCTGCCCCCCGGAAAACATACGTTTGTGGTGTGGCATGAAGCGGCGAACGGTGGGTTTGTTGAGCGAAAACTGGCCGTGGAAATCAAAAGTGGCGAAACGACGGAGATGCAGATTGACTATCCGTCCGATCGTCTGAAACTCTGAGCGTTATTTGAAGTCTGAAATTCTGTTGTTCTTGTTATTAGAGGTTTGGGAATGTCACTGACTCCCAGTCTGAAGCCACTGGCTCTCGCAGGCTTTTTGTCGCTTGCCACTGTCATCGCCGGATGCTCTGATTCTGCGTATCAGTCATCCTTCGTCTATAGTCAGGGCACCTTGTCTCTGATGCGTGAGGCGCAGGATGGCACAAAGGAAACTCCGGGCGTGAAGAAGTTGCTGGATGATCGCTTCGGCGACCCGCAGCATCTGAAGGCATGGGGGAAATTGCCAGTCGATTTTGGCGGGACACTCACGTCTGTCGAAGAAGTGAGCGAGTCCGAACCCGGCAATAAAATCATCAAGCTGACCGTGGAAGAAGGAAAATCGCTGCCCATGAAGGCGGGTAGTGTCAAGTTCGTCACGGGTGCCTGCTCCGGCGAATCTGTTCAGGTTTCAAAATGGAATGCTGAAACGGGGGAGGCAACACTTGCGATCGCTCCGAGCAAAGAAATCGCAGCAGGCGATGCCTGTGCCGTGGATGGAGGAACGGTGCTGTCTTCTGGCCGTATGCTCTACATGCGGCACTGCAGTCACTGCCACGGAACATCCGGTGATGGCAACGGTCCAACTGCACGGTATCTGAATCCGAAACCACGCGATTATCGCCACGGTGTGTTCAAGTTCACATCCACAAACGACATGTCCAAGATCAGCCGCGATGACTTGTCGCGAATTGTAAAGTACGGCATCCCGGGAACTTACATGCCGTCGTTTTTGCTGATGAAAGATGACGAGCATCATGCGATCATTGAGTACGTCCGATTCCTGACGTTGCGTGGTGAATACGAGCGAAAACTGGTAGCCGAATTGTCGAGCGATTTTTCTGAGGTGGCGTATGATTCTCGCTTGAAGGCTGGCGAGAAGAAGCCGGAAATACAAAGTGAACTCCAGGAGTATTTGGCGGAAGACCTGAAGGAATCTGCCAGCACTCTGGGTGATGAGCTGGCGGAGATCTGGTCGGCAGCGGATACTGAAGAGGCAGCCATCGTCCCGTCAATGCCGCGCGTTACGGACACACCCGAATCGCGCCGCCGCGGCCGGGAATTGTATCTCAGTAAGACGCTCAACTGCGCCGACTGTCACGGTATCGACGGTGCTGGCAACGGGCCTCAGACAATCGCATTCGAGAAGAACCCACAGAAAGCCAACGAGCTCTACAACGAGCCTGGACTGCATGACATCTGGGACAATCTGAATCAGCCTCGCAATCTGCAGCTGGGTATGTACCGTGGTGGCCGACGTCCGATCGATCTGTTCAGCCGTATTCATGCAGGGATCAAAGGCTCGCGAATGCCATCGTTTAAAAATACACCACACGAAGATATCTGGCACATTGTCAACTACGTACTAAGTATACCCTTTGAATCGGATCCAGGTGCCACCGCGATTGCGCCAAGTGCTGCGGCTGAATCCGTGGCGGCCCCTGCATTGGTAACCGCACCCACTCCCAAATGATTTTTGGGATCGTTCAAACGTGCAGGCGACTTGTCTGTCAGGAGTATTGAATCGTGAAAAAGTTCTGGGCTCTGTTTTTCTTCTTCTGGCCGACGGTGGCAATCATATCCTGCGTGATCGCGCCTTCACGGGGATGGTGGTTTCCCAGCCCGCCGATGTCACGCACCGGAGTCCAGATTGACGGACTGTTCTACCTGATTCTGATCATCGTGACGATCACGTTCGTGGCGACACAGTATGTCTTGGCCTATGCCCTGTGGAAGGGTGCGACGAAGGAATCCGGGAGCAAGGCGTTGTTCTCGCATGGCAGTCATAAGCTGGAAATCATCTGGACGATCGTACCATCGTTTATATTGGTGTTTATTTCTCTGTCGCAGTTGGATGTGCTGGCTGAGATTCGCGTGATTTCAAAGTTCCCTGAAAAGGCCACCAAGGTCGCGGAGGTGACTGCTCGACAGTTTGAGTGGCGTATTCGCTACCCGAAGCCTGGTACGGAACTCACGACAGTGGAAAACCCGGGTGATCTGTATTACGTGAACGAATTGCATGTGCCAACCGGCAAGCCGGTAATCATCAATCTTCGCACGCAGGATGTGCAGCACGCCTTCTTTTCGCCTCAGCTCCGCGTAAAGCAGGATGCTGTGCCAGGGCTTGTGATACCGATATGGTTTGATGTCAGGGAAGTCGGCAACTATGACCTAGTTTGTGCTGAATTGTGCGGTTGGGGCCACTATAAGATGAAGGCCCGAATCGTGGCCCAGTCGCAGAGTTCGGTTGATAAGTATCTGAAGCAACTGGAAGCTGACCAGAACGCAGACGGAACAAAGTCTGAGGCTGCAGCGTCTGGTGACGAGTAGTTGATCTAAATTTGTAATTTTCGAGCAGCGACATCAGCTGCATTTTAGTACTCAGGGTTTCTGACATGGCAACTGTTTCTCCAGCACTTGATGCTCATGGCCACGCGGATGATCATTCGCACGGAGGCCATCATGAACAGAGCTTCATTTCGAAATACGTTTTCTCGCTGGACCATAAGATCATCGGGATCCAGTTCCTGATCACGACGCTGATCATGCTGATGGTCGGCGGTGCACTCGCTCTGGCAGTTCGCTGGCAGTTGGCGTTCCCTTGGGAAAACATGCCTGTGGTGGGGCAGTTGTTCGGGTTGTTCAGGACCGAAGGAGGTCAGATCAGCCCCGAGTTCTACACGATGCTCTTCACGATGCATGCATCGGTGATGATCTTCCTGGTGATCATTCCGATTCTGGCCGGCGCGTTCGGAAATTTCCTGATTCCGTTGCAGATCGGGACGGATGATATGGCCTTTCCGGCCCTTAATATGATGAGCTACTGGTTTATGTGGCCGGCGATTGCCTGCTTTGCGTGCAGTTTCTTTGTCGCGGGCGGAACAGCAGGGCCGGGCAACGGCTGGACAAGTTATCCTCTTTTGAGCGATTTGCCTCAGGCCGCCCCGAGTTCCGGGTCACCTCAGACGTTTTGGCTGATTGGACTGACGCTCGTTGGCGTATCGTCGATGATGGGTTCAGTCAACTATCTAACCACGATCATCAACATGCGGGCTCCGGGGATGACGTTGTTCCGAATGCCACTCACGATATGGTCCATGTTTATCACGGCCATTCTTCAGGCGTTTGCATTGCCCGTTCTGACCGCTGCCGGTTTCATGCTGGTGTTTGACCGACTGGGCACAATCTTTCCAACTGATATTCACTCGGTGTTCTTCATTCCCGCGAACATTATCGTGAACAATGCAGCTCCAACGGTCGGTGGCGGTCAGCCACTGCTGTGGCAGCATTTGTTCTGGTTCTATTCGCATCCTGCGGTATACATCATGCTGTTGCCGGCGATGGGTATGGTGTCGGACATGCTGGCCTGCATGAGCCGCAAGCCGGTGTTTGGTTACAAGCCGATGGTTTATTCCATGGCTGCTATTGCCGGACTGGGTTTTATCGTGTGGGGCCACCATATGTTTACCAGCGGCATGAATCCGGCTCTGGGGATGACCTTTATGACCTCGACGATGATGATCGCTCTTCCTTCGGCCATCAAGGTCTTTAATTGGATCGGTACGATCTGGGGCGGTGATCTCAAGTTCAACGGAGTGATGCTGAATTGTTCCGGGTTCGTGGCAATGTTCATTGTGGGAGGCTTGAGCGGCATCTTTATGGCAGCGGTTCCCGTGGACATCTACTTCCATGACACCTACTTCATCGTAGCCCACTTCCATTACGTCCTGTTTGGATCCACATTGTTCGGAGTTTTCGCAGCGATCCAGTTCTGGTTCCCGAAAATGTTTGGACGGGAGATGAACGACACCGTGCAGCGATGGCATTTTGCACTGTCGTTTATCGGGTTCAATTGCACATTTTTTCCGATGCATCTGCTGGGAATTGCCGGAATGCCGCGTCGCTATGCGGACCCCTATCTGCACGGCTACCTAGAGCATCTGCTGCCGATGAATCGTTTTATTACAATCTCCGCGATCCTGATGGGATTTGCTCAGTTCCTGCTACTGGGTAACTTCTTCTACAGCATGTTCCGAGGCAAAAAAGTCGGACGCAATCCATGGAATGCCAATGGTCTGGAATGGACGGCTCCGTCGCCACCAGGTCACGGTAACTTTGATATCGCACCGGTCGTCTATCGAGGCCCGTACGAATACTCATCACCTGAGGCCGAAGCCATCGGACAGGACTTTATTCTGCAAACAGTGCCGCATGTCAAGGGCGTCGCGAAGATAACGCATCACTAAAGCTGCGGCTGGAAGAACCATGTTCCCTCACCAGCTCAACGCCATGGCGAGAGGACTGCTGGGTGTGATTGAATTGTGAAGAGGTGTTGCTTGGCTGAAGTGTCGGGGCGTTATGTCGTCGGGTTCCTGAAAGAGTTTACTTGTGTCTGTTCAGCGTGAAAATGTTCACCCAGTTGTCAGAAAGCTTGCGACGGCTACGTGCCTTGTTGCATTGCTTCCAATCAGTATGGGTGCGCTTGTCACAACGTTGAATGCGGGGATGGCGTTTGCCGACTGGCCGTCTTCTGATGGACACAACATGCTGCTGTACCCTTGGTTCCGTGACTTTGCGGCTAACCCGGAGAAGTTTACGGAACATGGTCATCGACTGGCAGGAATGCTGATAGGATTCGTGAGCGTGTGCCTTGCCCTGACCAGCTATTTCCTAGATCGCAGCTGGGTGAAGTGGTTTACCACGGCGATTCTGTTGGCTGTCATCGGACAAGGCGCACTGGGTGGGGCTCGCGTACTGCTGGACCAGAAGGTGCTGGCGATGCTTCACAGCTTCACAGGGGCTGCGTTTTTTAGCTTGTGCGTCGTGTTTCGCTTAATGTGTTCCACAAAATGGTCGGACTGGCGTCGGCAGCGTGATGACCGCATCAGTCCGCTAAGTGCTTCTTTGGTCGCCATTGCTCCAGTCGTGATTTTCGGACAGTATCTGCTGGGTGGTGTGTTGCGGCACTTTCATACAATGCTGGATGAACATCTTGCTGGTGCCGCAGTTGTTACACTTTGTGGATCATTGGCGGCAACGGCTTTGTTGCGGTCCCGGAACGGACTGCTGCGGAGTTCCGGTTTGATGATCGTCTTCGCATTATTGCTGCAGGTCATGCTGGGAGCAGCATCTTATCTTACGAAGCTGGGCCTGCCGCAGATTGGATATGTCGCAGTAGCAGGCTCAGTGAGTCAAACTGTGATGTGTTCAATGCATACGGTTTGCGGCATGTTCCTGCTTGCAAGTACTGTCGTTGCGACCACGTCGCTGGCGGTGCTTCATAGAGCGGGGCAGCTGGCTGGTTTGCAGATTGAATTGCCAGCGATCGGTGACCGGGGGACAGTCGCATGAGTACGATTGCACCGGTTGCTGACAACTTATCGCAGTCACTGGAGTCCGCGAGGTCAGGAGTGCTGGCCACATTGGTGAGCCGGTTTGCTGATTACCGCCAGATGGCACGCCCTCGCATTATGACCATGTCGGCGGCGGCGGTGTTGTCTGGCTTTGTCCTCGCGTCACCGATAGTGATGTCATGGCCCGTGGTAGGGATTGCGATTGCAGGTATTTGCTGTCTGGTCGCCGCATCGAGTGTATTGAATCAGGTCATGGAAGCAGCGACCGACAAACGGATGAACCGTACGTCCGATCGCCCCGTTGCCAGTGGACGGATTTCGCGTGTTGAAGGTGCTGCTTTTGGAATTCTGGCCTCAGTGACGGGTGCGATTCTGTTATGGGTGTTCGTCAATCATACGACCAGCATCGCGGCATTCGGCACCATGCTGTGCTATGTGTTGCTCTACACGCCGTTGAAACGGATCAGCACGCTGTGTACGACGGTCGGTGCTGTTCCCGGCGCGATGCCGCCGGTTCTCGGCTGGCTGGCGGCCGGTGGCGAATTTGGACTGGAAGCACTTGCATTGTTTGCGGTCTTTTTCGTATGGCAGTTTCCACACTTCCTTGCGATCGGCTGGATCTATCGCGACGACTATGAACGAGCTGGCTTGAAAATGCTTCCGTCATTCAGTGATGACGGTGCCCGCACAGGCTGGATTGCATTGTCTTATGCGTTGGCGTTTGTTCCGGTCAGTTGTCTGCCGCGAATCGCAGGACTGGCCGGACCAGGCTACATGTCCGCCGCACTTGTGTTGTCACTGGGTTATCTCTGGTTGACCGTTCGCTTTGTGATGGACCGGACAAACGTACGAGCCCGGCAGTTGATGGTTGGTTCGCTGATCTGTCTTCCGGTATTGTTGCTGTGTCTGGTTGCCGATTATCTGCGATTGGTTTCCTGAGTCGCTCTCCGAAAAAGGGGTCTGACCCTTTGGAGGCACGTTGGTGATGTTGGTGTTTATTTTTGCCGGAGGGTCAGACCCCCTTTTCGGAGTTGTCCTTTTCGAATTCACCTGAACGCTATGTCACACACTGCAAAACCAACCGCCCTGAAGATGGGAATTCCCATTCCGAACTCAAAACTCGGACTGTGGCTCTTCCTGGGCACAGAAATCATGTTCTTCACGGCTTTCATTGGGTCGTATATCGTCCTGCGACTCGGATCTAGGGGCTGGCCAACGGATACACATGACACGCATATCAATGTGATCCTTGGTGGCTTGAATACGTTTGTGCTGATCGTTTCCAGTTACCTTGTGGTTGTCGCTCACGAAGCAATGGCTCAAAAGAATTTTGCCAAGGCCCGTACGTACCTGACAGGAACGCTGCTTCTGGCTTTCGTGTTCCTCGGGATCAAGTCGGCTGAGTACTACGGAAAAATCTCCAACGACATTCTGCCCGGTCATATCGCCGAGACATCATCGCAGGCAGTGAAGAAAGCCAGTCGTGAGTTAGAGGTTGTGGTTCGCGATCGCTTCGCGGAATACACCACGAGTGGTGTGGTGCCGACCGATCGCCCAAATGACATTGTTAACCTTGTAAATCAGATTGCAACTCTGCCGTCTGTCGCGACTCCCCCTGAAGGCGTGAGCGAAGGAACGTTCAATGCACTCAAAGAATCAGCGCCGGTAGATGCTGAACTGTTTCGACAGTGGATGAATCTGCATCAGCACATCGTCGCAAATGTGTCGCTTAAGGTTCCCGCAATCGGACCGGAATATCTCGCTGCCCGCGCGGAACTTAAAGAGGGCGAGAAACTGCCGGAACTTGAATATGCCGAAGTGACGTCGTTGTTGACGGATATGAAGGCGAACGAAAAGTACGGCTACTACGTGACCAAAGGTGTCTTTGAACCACATCCTATTGTCTATGGTAACATTTTTGCTTCAACCTATTTCCTGATGACGGGTTTCCACGCTATCCACGTCGTTGTGGGAATGATTCTATTCTGGTTGGTTCTGAAGCAAGGCAGCAAGCTGGACGAGAAATGGACGGACTTTGTGGAAAATAGTGGTCTGTACTGGCACTTTGTGGACCTTGTCTGGATCTTTCTGTTCCCGATGTTGTACATCATCTGAGATCCACGCCGTTGATTGCGGGTTGTCTCACGGTCCTTGCCTGTAGTTGATTTTTTGATTGGGTCCTTCGATGTCTCACGACTCTCACGCCGGCCACGTTGCTCACACAGATCATGACGCTCACGATACGCATCACGTCAATTATCTGGCCATCTTCGTAGTATTGTGTATCTGCACAGCGTTGTCCGTGATCTTTGACGTAGTCCATATGAGCAAGCCGATCACGATTGTCTTGGTGATGTCTGTGGCCATCACCAAGGCGCTCTGCGTCATGATGTTCTTCATGCACCTGAAGTTCGAAGGCAACTGGAAATTTGTCCTACTGGCCCCAACGACCATTCTTGCCATCGGCTTGCCACTGGCGCTGTTCCCCGACGTCGGTGCGTCGTACTACACCAGCACGGCACCTCAGACCACAAAATGGGCGCAGGAAATCAGCGACTACCAAAAACACCACGCAGAACATACCGAAAGTGCGAATCACGCCGAGCCAGAACACGCTGACCCTGATCCCGCGCACGTCGAGTGAATTTCGATGTCAAACTGTCCTCGACCAGCATAATTTGGAATGCTTTGTGATTCTTCATCAAGGGGACTGTCTGTGAAGGATCATTGTGATCTCATTGCCTGCCGGATTGTGACGTACTTCGTCGATAAAGGCATGAATCAGCCACAGGCCGCGACCGCAGGGACGATCGAGATACGCCGGGGCCGTCGGATCAGGAATATTACGTGGATCGAATCCCGGCCCTTCGTCACGAATGGTGATCTCCGCCATATCGCGAGTCATCACCGCGCGCACATGCACACGACGTTCATTGAACGGAGTCTGGTGACGGCGTTCCCCAGCCAGTGCATAAAAAGCACTCGCATTATCGCCTTCGCGGAGCTCTGAAGAGACTTCAAGGTTACCGTGAAAAATTGCATTCTGCAGCGCTTCGTCCAGTGCCATCGCTATGCGCATCGCACCGCCGCTGTCGCGGATTTTGAAGCGTTCCACCATGCGCTTTATCTGAGCCACCAATGGAGCGACAAGCGATCCGTCGTTCGGCAGACTGAATTGCACTTCGCTCAAAGTAGCGCAGGCGGAAAGCTGCGCACAGGCTCGATCCGCCTGCGTCACTGCCAGCAGCCGTTGCAGCGTCGGAATCAGGTCCTGCAGGTTGCGCTTAGGGACATAACTTGCCGCACCCTTGCGCAGCGCCTCCGCAGCGATTTCTTCACTGCCGACTCCTGTGGCCAGAATCACAGGGATGGCAGGAAACTGGGCATGCACCGCTTCGACCAGTTCAAGCCCGTTCATTTCAGGCATATTAAGATCGGTGATGACAACGTCCGGCGGCATATTCTTAATCATGTCCAGCGCTTCGCGACCGTTGGCTGCCATCACGGCTCGGTATCCTGCTTTCTCAAGCAAGGACCGGAACAGGACCGATTGTGTTCGGCTGTCTTCCGCGACAAGCACTGTCGTTTGCGAATCTACCATCGCCCATTGCCCAGTCTGTAAGGATCCTTGTTAGCAATCATTTGCCGCCACCCGGCTTCCTACCCTCAACAGATTATTAAATCTCGCCTCACAATGCTCGGTGTTATGAATCGTTCTCCATAGATTTGAGGAAATTTAGCGACAAAGCGCGATTCATGTCTGTTGGGCATTCACGTCCGACCATACTGTGTGGCCTCAGTTGGAATTTAGGATGAACCGGAATAACACGGACATGAGTGTCCATCGTACCGAACGCAGTACAGATTGTTTTTCTCAAGGAAAGTGCAGGACTATGGACGCGGACGATTATTTGATTGACCATTCGGGATTTGACTGGAAGAAACTCCTGTCTTCATGGGAGTGGCTGCTGGAAGATGAGATGGAGGTGGCACCGTGGCTGGTGAGTCGCTTTGGGGATTTGTTCTTTGTTGATGAACGTGGCATCGTAAATTGGCTCAACATCAGTGACGGTGAGCTCACCGAGGTGGCATCCAGTGAGGCTGAGTTCGTCGAATTGCTTGACGATGAAGGCAACGCTGACGACTGGTTCCTGATGGGACTGGTCGATGAGATGTCGGAAGCCGGAAAGGAGCTGGGCTCCGGCCAATGTTACGGCTTCAGGACTCTGCCGGTGCTCGGCGGCGAATTTAAACACGAAAACATGGATGTTTTATTGCTTGCAGACTACTGGGCCTTCTGCGGCCACATTCACGCTCAGCTCGACGGCTTGCCTGACGAGACGGTGGTCGATATCGACGTGCCGGAGCGGTGAAGCTCACATTGTGGTTTTCATGAAACTCGGTATCACATATGATGCACGGACCCTCAAACGCACGCATCAGATACTCGAAAGACCTACACGAAAGACACGCCATCGATGTCGAAGCCCATCGCCACCATTCGTGACGTCCGTGAAGCTGAGGCCGTGATTCGCCAGCATGTTTCTCCCGCGCCGCTGATTCGGTCGCATGCGTTGGAGAAAGAACTTGGCCTGCCGCCCAGTCGCCGAGTCTGGCTGAAGGACTACGGCTGGACTCCTTCGGGATCATTCAAACTTCTGGGTGGTCTGAACTGGATGGCGAACAACCTTGAGCGGATCGGATCGCGACCGGTTGCGGCTCATTCGTCGGGCAATTTTGCATCGGGGATCGCGTTCGCCGGGATGCGATACGAAAGGCGAGTCATCATCGTAATGCCCCAGAGCGCTCCGCTGGTCAAGTTCGAACTGACTCGTTCCTTCCACGCGGAGATTCGCACTTATGACAGCACCCGCGACCACGAGACAGGTGAACGAGATCGCCTGACCCGTGAGATCGCCGAAGAAGAGGGAGCAATTCAGGCGTCTCCGTATGACGACCGGCATGTCATTGCCGGCAACGGCGTGGGAGGTCTGGAAATCGTTTCGGAGCTGCAAGGTCAGGGCCGCACAGTCTCGCAGTTTCTCTGCCAAGTCAGCGGCGGCGGACTGATGGCCGGCCATGCACTGGCGATGGCCGACGCATTTCCCGCTGCCGGCATTATCGCCGTCGAACCGGAATCCGCGAACGACTTTTGCCAATCGCTCGCCGCCGGAAAGCGTGTGCGCGTGGATCGCCCGCAGAGCATCTGCGATGGCCTGTTGTCGTACGACGTCGGCGAACAGAACTGGCCGATTCTTAAGCAGCATGTGACTGCGGCGGTCTGCGTCCCCGATTCGGAAACACAACAGGCGATGCGCTGGATTTACGCTAGGCACGGCCTGCGCACCGAACCGTCGGGTGCGATCACTACCGCAGCCCTGCTGCACGGCAAAGTCAACATCGCAGGCGAAGGCGATATCGTCGTAGTCGTCAGTGGGCGCAACGTGGATGATGATCGTTTTCGCGAATGGATCGAATAGGGCACGAGTGCGATGAAGCGCGGCGAGATGCTGGCGGCGATGAATGATCGCAGTACGGTGTGGGATGTGATCGTGATCGGAGGCGGCGCGACTGGACTCGGGGCGGCCGTTGAAGCGGCGTCGCGGGGACATCGAACGGTACTTGTCGAGGCCGATGATTTCGCAAAGGGCACGTCGAGTCGATCAACCAAACTGATTCATGGCGGAGTGCGTTACCTGCGACAGGGACGCATCGGTATGGTCCGACAGTCTCTGCGTGAACGTGAACGACTGTTGCAGAACGCTCCGCATGTCGTGCATTCTCTGGACTTCGTTTTGCCCACGTGGCAATGGGGGGCGAAGACGTTCTACTATGCCGGGCTGAAAGTTTATGACTTGCTGGCCGGACGAGGAACTTCTGGCCGATCCCGACGATTGACTCGCAAGGAAACCTGCGAACGGTTGCCCACGCTGCGGGACGATGGACTGCGTGGAGGAGTGCTGTACTCTGACGGACAGTTCGACGACGCTCGACTCGCCATTACCCTCGCAAGGACGGCTGTCGATCTGGGCGCGGTGGTTGCAAACTACTTGTCGGTCGTGCGACTTGTCAGGCAACAGCGGAGAGTCACCGGTGTGATTGTTCGCGACGCTGAATCGGGGAACGAATTGGAGCTGCAGGGGCGAGTCATTTTGAATGCGACCGGTGTGTTCGCGGAGGACATCCTGCAAATGGACACCGATTCGCAGCAATCGCCGGCATCGGATGATCATCCCCAAGTTGTATTGAGCCAGGGATCGCATCTTGTGGTGGATGCATCGTTTCTACCGGGCTCAAACGCGCTGATGATCCCGAAGACGGATGACGGACGTGTCCTGTTTGCGATTCCGTGGCATGGAAAAGTGCTGCTGGGGACGACTGATCTTGGTGTCGAAAACGTTACTCGCGAGCCTCGCCCGCATTCTTCAGAAATTGAGTATCTGCTGGAACATCTGGGACGTTATCTGCAGCGATGTCCGGGTGAATCGGATATTCGTTCCCGCTTCGCAGGTCTGCGTCCATTGGTTGGCGCGAGATCTGGTTCAAATGCCACGTCAAAACTGTCACGGGAACATGAAATCTACACGGCAGCGAGTGGACTGATCACGGTGATTGGTGGAAAGTGGACCACGTATCGCCACATGGGTGAGCAACTCATCAACAGAGCGGAAGAGAATGGCGGGCTTCCCCGCAGACAGTCAGGAACGGCTTCGCTGAAGCTGCATGGGTGTCCGTCAAACGCCGATGCTGCTGTCATGCAATCCTGGAACATTTATGGCAGCGACGCGCACAAGATCGATTCCCTGATCCGCGAAAGTCCCGAACTGGCAAAGGCATTGCATCCACAGCTTCCGTACCGAGCGGCCGAAGTGATCTGGGCGGCGAGACATGAGATGGCTCAAACCATCGAAGACGTCTTAGCCCGCCGAACTCGCGCGTTGTTTCTGGACGCACATGCTGCGATGGAATCAGCGGCGTTTGTTGGGGAGCTTTTGCAACAGGAATTGAAGCGAAATGACCACTGGAAGATTGAGCAGATGAATCATTTTTCTATGATCGCACGCGGCTATTGCGAGTAGAGCTTTACTCATTCTCAGCGTATCGAATTCGTCACATCGCGAGCCACCGCAAAGATGATGCCGTCCTGAGGAACCGATTTCGCCGTCCATTCAAAGAAACGCCAGCTTCCGTCAGATACGCTGTAGCGATTCTGAAACTGAACCACGGGTTGGCCGAGTTGTAATTGCGACATTACGTTGATTGTTTGTTCCCGGTCCTCCGGATGCACAAGCTCCATAAACGGACGCGAAAGCAGCGCTCCTTCTGAATAGCCAAGCACACGCGGGAAATTGGAATTTACGCGGCGGAAATAGCCATCGAGGCCAGCGATGCAAAATAGATCAAGACTGAGTTCAAAAAAACGTTCCAGATCGCTTTCCGCGCGCTGCAACAATGATTCCAGATACAGCGTAAGTTCGCTGGCGACAATTCTGGCATCCATGGGTCGAGCGTCCGGGTCAGGCGAAAGGCATTTCATCGCCAGCCGCACAAGCACGCCAGCCGCTCCGCTGTCGAGGAGTTTCGAATACGTCTCGCTCAGGTCTGCCTGAGTGGCCTTGAAGCATACGTCAAGGCCGCTCGTACCGCGATACGGCGGAAGGCCTGTCAGGATTTCACAAAGAATGCCGCCCAACCCGAACACATCAGATCTCACATCCGCACAATGTCCACGTGCCAGTTCCGGTGACATATACGCCGGTGTTCCCCAGACCATTCCGGCTGGAACGATTACACCCGGGTCATGAGATGATACGCCCGGCAGCGTTTCAGCGGCATCTGAGGCAGGCAGGGAATTGTCATTGTTATTCTGAATACCGGGGCGGGGACAGAGATTCGCAGACGCTCGCGCGAGCCCCCAGTCCATCAGATGCACTTCACCAAAGGCACCGACCATGATGTTGGCCGGTTTGATATCCAGATGAATCACACCGCACGAATGCGTATACGAAAGCGTCTGACAGACCTGTTGGAAGATATTCAGCAAGTGCGGAAGATCATCCTGAGGCGACGATCGAGCGGCCAGAAGTTTCGCCAGTGTCATCCCCGTGACCAGCTTCATCGCGAAGTAAGGTCTTCCGTCATGGGAAGTTCCGTTTTGATAAATCGGGATGATTCCAGGATGCTGCAGGCGTCCGGTGATGCGCGATTCATTTGTGAACTGGCGATGGAAAAGCGGCTTGTTCTGATGCTGCTTAAGCAGCAACTTGATAGCGACCTCCCGATCCAGTTCCAGGTCGTGGGCTTCGATGACGATTCCCATCCCGCCGCGAGCAATCTCTTTCTCCAGCCTGAAACTGCCAAGAATTTTGCCTTTCAGGTCTGCCGTACACTCGTCCACAGGCCTGTGGCCACTATGGAATGGCATTGTCTTGTCCAGTTCCGCCCTTCCGAAGTCGCCAGCATTATCAGAATCGTAGTCCATTGTGAACAGTAAATTTTCGCTCTCGCCGGGACCAACCTCGCTGACGGTACATGGGTCGCTTGACGGTTCCGGCTCTGCCGCCTCACTGGATTGCGGCGAAACGGAAGTGGCATGCCGCCCCACTGGCAAATCATCAGATCTCATGGCGGCCCTCCCTTATGAATCGCGAGGTTTTTGCCGCGATCAGGGTTCGCAAGTCTGTCGTGAGAGAAAACCCTGCCGATGCAGGATCAGGAATCCTCATTGGACCCGACCATGATTACACCATGTACACGGTCATAGTTCAAGGAGGATCCGACACAAAGTCGGGTCGCGACAGGCTGATCTTTTATGGTTCTCCACAGATTTCGGCCTCTTGTCCTTCGGTGGCCGACTATCCTCATACCTTGACCTGCGCGCCACCAATCGTTTCAACGCCGATCGCGACACCGCCGACCGCAAAATAACCGGAGGCGACTCCTCCGACGCCTGCGATCACTCCGACGGCAACTCCGCCAACCGCAATCAACCCCACGGCAATGCCTCCAATCGCAACGATTCCGCAACTGATTCCGCCCAGAGCGAAGACTCCGGTGGCAATATTTCCAAAGGCAAAGACGCCCTTCGCATGTCCACGAATCTCGCCGTTCTGTTCGTCAGGACCAATTGCAACGGAAATCAACGGCATGCCAAGCAGGGTCGCAGATGTCGAATAGCGAACAGTGCGGCGGCCATGAGTTCCGCCTTGATTCAGTTTCCGCTTCCCTTCCAACGCTGTGACTGATGCTTGAAGATGCTCAACTTCCGCACGTAGTGCTTCAACTTCTTTATCAGTCGTTATCGTTCACTTCGCTTTCACAATCTGCAGCAGGACACTCAGACCATCACGACCAGGAGTTGGCCATTCTGCAATCGGCTCCAGCTTCAGACGGTTGATAAGTCCTTCGGACTCAGCCTCTTCGAACTCCTCAGTCCATCGCGGGCCTTTGATAAGCAGCATTTGTCCGACGGACTTCCACACCGGTACGAACCACGTCAGGAGTTTGCTGATCGACCCTACGGCTCGCACCGTGATGACTTGAAATCGATGCTTCTTAAGAATCGTCTCCGCTCGATCTGCGTGTATCACAATCGGTAACCGCAGCGCCTTGACAATTGCCTGCAGCGCGGTCGCCTTCTTGCCGATCGATTCGCAAAGGGCGACCTTCAGGTCAGGACGCAGGATCGCCAGCACGATGCCAGGAACTCCGCCTCCGGAACCCACATCCAGAACTGTGGAATCCCGGGGAATATGCCGCGACAGTTCGATAGTGTCCAGCAGGTCGCGAGTCACAAACAAGTCCCAGTCCGTATGCCGCGTCAGGTTTAGACGGCTGTTCCAGTCCCACAACAGACGGCAATAATGCGCTAACCGCGCAGCCTGTTCATTAGTCACAGACAATTGATGCGCGGCAACGGCCTTCAACAAATGCTGTACGTCTTCCGGCGACGCGGACGTGCTTGCAGGTGGAACGAAATAAGGAGTGGCAGCATTTTTTGAGGATGAATCAGACAAGACCAAACACCATATCCAATTCTTGAGCGATGTGTTTCAGTTCGGCAGCGTTGCCGCCACCGACTTCTGCTGCGACCCAACCGTAAAAATTGATCTCACGCAACGCCTTGCGTACATCGGCATAATCGATGTCGCCCTCCGAGATGCGAGCCCAATCGTTGTTGGCTCGTGAATAGCCCTTGATGTCCAGTTTCATCACGCGTTTACCAAGCTGACGAATCCAGTCGCCCATGCTGCCGTATTTCCAGTGGTTGCCGATATCAAATTGCATGCCGACCCATGGTGAATTGAGTTCATCGACATAGCTGACGTATTTTGCCGCCGTCTGCGTGTGATCGCCGCCGTGATCGTACAGAAATTGATTCCAGACATTCTCGATCACGATCTGCACGCCAAGTTGAGCCGCGAGCGGTACAGCGAGCGAAATATTATCGATCGAGCGTCTCCAGATGTCCTCTTCACGGCCATCTGCGCCTTTTCCCACAACCAGCAGGACAGAATGGCCACCGACCGCGTGCGTATCGCGGATCGCAGTCTGAAGAGATTCCAGAGCGTGCTTGCGGACTGTGGCGTCGGGATCGGTGTGACGAATCTCCCAGTGCGTCGCGTTTACAGTACCGTCCACCGGCAAACCGCTTTCCGCAATCGCCTGTTTCGTCTCGTCCACATTCATTCCGGGAGCATTCATTTCGATCCCATCAAAGCCCGCGTCTTTGACGGCCTTGAACTTTTCCATCAGCGTACCGGGCACCTGTACCATCCCGATTTTCAACGTCTTCCACAATCGCCCCTTCAGTCCGTCACTTTCCAGAGCCAGAGCCGTCATTGGAGCCCCCAGTGCAGACGCAGCCCCAGTCAACACCGAACTCGCCACTGCGGCCAGCGCAGACGATTGCAGGAACCCCCGGCGTGAGAAGTAATCAATAGTCATGGCACACACTTTCCAAACTTAAGCGGCAGACACTCAGAATTTCCGTGTCAAGAGAGACAGCAATGCCGAAACTCTACCCGCCAGGAGGACTCAATTCAATCGGCCATGGCCTCAGCGCGGGAGTCGTCGCGGATTTCCGTGACTCTACCGATCAGCGTCTAATCAAAACTCTGGAGCCAACGGTCAGCAACGCGAAGACTTCCTGAATGTCCTGATCGCCCAGATGGATGCACCCGCGAGAGACGGCCTGGCCGATGGAATCCGGGTCGATGGTGCCGTGGATTCCGATGTGGTTTCCAAGGCCCAGCCAAAACTCGCCAAGCGGGTTTGAGGGATCGTCGGCATCGACGACGCCTCCGTCGGGATTGTACCACGTTGGATTCTCCAACTTCTCTTCGATCTTGAAATCCCCCGTCGGAGTCCCGTTCTCCGCACCAATCCCGATCGGATAACAATGCACGTACCAGCCATGAGCGTGAACGGTCAGACAGAAATCCTTCAGATCCACGACCGCCCCAAACGGGCCACGCACCACTTTCAACTGCTGCCCAGCCTGCAAATCGTCCGGCTCAACGCGGTTCAGACGTGCGAGATACTGCCAGGGCACGTCATATTTTTTCGCGATCGTGCCAAGCGTCTCACCGTAGTCCACAAAATGTGGTTCTGCGAATTGGCGTTCAGGGGTCGTAAAGATAATGGCTGCCGTTTCATCAATCTGCTTTTGGATGATGTGTCGATGTTCGGGATGTTTCCAGTAGATGTCCGACATTTCCTGATGCGCTTCAAGAATCTGATCCGATTCCAAAAACTCTTCAATGCGTCGCAGTCGCTCCGCAATGTCGGCCGTCAGCACGGCCGGTTGCTGAGTGCGCAAAGGATTCGTTTCGGAACCTTGCGGTGCATCAGGTTCCCAGGACGCCTGATCAACCTCAGAATCTCGCCGGGCATGTGATGCTGCTCGATTCACCTGGCCGGTTTGTTGTGACCTGGAACCTGCGGCGGACGATAAATGACGATTCTTGTTCTGTGCAATGGCATGGTCGAGCGGGTCTGGGCTGTCAATGACGTCGTGGTCCATTTCAGCAGCGGACGATTCATCACGAATGTCGCCCCAGTCGTCATCCAGGAACAAATTCGTTTCCGTGAGCGTTTTCTGATTTGTCTCTGCGACAGCACCGGTCGCTGCGGAACGAATGCGCGGGACAAGGTCCAGTTGCCAGACCAGAAATACAGCGGCGACGCCACCGACAATCCACCAATGCAGTTTCGACTGTCGCGCAGGCTTTGTTGCGAACGGTTCCATGTTCGGCGTTACCTCAAGATCCGTTTGAAGTGTCCCTCCGGTGCTGTCGGGATTGTCGCAAACCTCAGGTTTTGCGGCTACCCCGGTCTGGTGTACCCACAACAGAGCGATGAAATTGCTGAGTTTCCTAGCAAAAACGAGCCGACGACGGCGCTTCAGCACGCGAGTTTGTGGCTTGATTCGCCCGTAAAATACGCCCCGACACTCCGTGGCGGGAATTCTCGCTGCGGAGCATCGAGGCACAATGCAGCACGCACCGGACGTTCAAACTCTGACGTCACCGAAACGCAATGTTCCGCGAAAGCGGTTCCCATACGCGCCTGCCGCCTCAGCGGTCCGGGCAAATTATCCATGTGGTGAGTCGCGACGATCTTTGCAATGTTTGCAATTCGATTCAATAACTCTGCGCATATGCTTCACCCCTGAACGGCTGGACCAATAAGATGCGAACACGTCTTTGGACGAGTTACGTCATGTCGGAGAATCTGAAACTTCATTCGAGTCCCCCGTTGATCCGCATTGCTTACGTCATTCCAACTCTCGACCAGTCAGGTGCGGAACGACAGCTCACACTGCTGGCCACCGGTTTGCCGCGCGAAACGTATTCTGTGCGTGTCATCTCGTTGCAACGAGGTGGCCCGTATTTGAAGACGTTGACAGATGCGGGAATTGATGTGCGGGTCCTGGGTAAGCGATTTCGCTTCGACCCACTAACCTGGTATCGACTGCGACAGGAACTGCGATCTTTTCAGCCTGACATTGTGCAGTCGTTCTTATTTGCGGCGAATTCCTACGTGCGGTTGCCGGGAATCACGCCCTCAAAGACGAAAATTGTCGTGTCGGAACGTTGCGTCGACAGCTGGAAAAGTGGCTGGCAGCTGAGACTCGATCAACGCCAGATTCCACGCACTCATGCGATGACTGCGAATTCGAACAGTGTCGCCGACTTCTATGCTGGCATCGGTATTCCGCGAGAACTTATCACTGTGATCCCGAACGCGCTGCCGATGACCGAACCTCGCTATTCAAGGCAACAGGCGCGAGAGATTCTGGGGCTTAAGGATGAGCATAAAGTTGTCGGTTTTGTCGGACGCCTGGCATCTCAGAAACGGCTGCACGATGTGATCTGGGCGTTTCAGCTGTTGCATCAATTGGTTGAGAATGCCCGGCTGGTATTGATCGGATCCGGGCCGGAACGCGAATCGCTTTCAGAACTGGCGACGAGCTTTGGGTGTCGCGACCGGATCATCTTCGCAGGGCATCGAGAGGATGCATCCGCGTTAATGGCCGCGTTTGATACGTTCGTCCTAGGAAGTGATTTCGAAGGCATGTCCAACAGCCTGATGGAAGCGATGTCGATTGGACTGCCGTGCATCGCCAGCGACATTCCCCCGAATCGTGAACTCCTCACCGACGGCGAAACCGGGCTGCTTTTTCCGGTCGGCAAATCACCGAATCTGGCGAAGTTGTCTGCAAAAGTGCTGACGGATGCTGATTTGGCACACCGACTTGGACAGGCCGCACGTCACCGCATCTCAACTCACCACACCGTGGAACAGATGATCGAAGCGCATGAATCATTGTACGAGCGACTGCTCGATCATTGATCGTCAAACGGCCGACTCAACTCACAGCCCAGAGCTCGAACGATCGCCTTGCAATGCGTTCCAGTTGCAGGTCAGGAACGTCTTTCTCGCCACACGAATATCCCATTTTGCCTAGCTGGCCGGTTTTCAGCCATTCGATGTGGGGGAACATGGAAATAAGGCTCAAGAATTGGGGACTTGCACTGCACAAAGTGATTTTCTGTGGTTAATCTCCAGAGGTCAAACATCGTGTTGACTATTCGCTCGGTGTAATCTGTAGCTTCCTTCACTTTGCACATTTTTCACGGAAGAGAAAAAATGCGACTTCAGCCTAGGACAAGTCCTGAAACGGATCGCTGCATGGATTTGATCCAGCAGTTGGCCAGTGTTGTTGTGCGTGATCTGTGCGTCGATGTTGGATTTGAGTCGGTTGTGCTGACCGGTCGCGCTGACTCTTGGCACGGTAAACAGGTTGCAACGTCCGCCGCACGCCGCATGTATCCTAATCATCGCATCGAAAACTTGCTGCAGGTAACGACCGTCCGCTAACGAGCATGTTGTTGCATTGATGGGGACGGACAGTCGACGTCTGCTATGGCCTTGCCAGTGGGACGTAGTCTCGGGACAAATGAGCGATGGGGTAATCAATCCGAAACAGCACATAACCGCCGGATCGGAACACCGGTGTCTGACTATAGGGGAAGCAAAGCTCCGACTGATGTTTTGCTAGCGAAGGCGGAAGCAGCGAACCGTCCGGGATGTCGCCTTCCCAGCCATCTTCCCGCAGGTCGGTGACCACGTATCGTACGGCGGATTGTTCGATTGCGGCAATCATCATGTCGTGACGCTCGGGAAAACTGCGAGCCAGCACATCGAGATAAACGAATCGCGTGGCAGGCTGAAATCCGAGTTCCGGATACAGATGGATCAGATTGCCGTTGTAGGCCATGAGTGATTGATTGGCGATCTTGGTCTGCCGCGCGTAATCCAGCATCGGCTGAAGTTCGCTCCAGCGCGGAAATGGAATCTGAGCGATCTGATCCTTGGACACGGGCGACAACGGCGTTCCAAAGCATGCTTGAAAGCATGGTAGCCATTGGCGTTGACGATTCCAGCGGAAGACCGGTGAGACAGTGATCACCAGATATACGAATGCGATGAACGCAGCGTAGATTAGATTTCTTTGTGTCGTACGGATTTCATCAAGTCTCTGAGGCGGCATTGTACCGGTGGGCTGACGCCCGCCGCTCGCCGGGGATGTGCTGGCGCTTCGGACGCAGATTGTCCAGGCCAGAAGGATTCCCGGCACATGGATGTAGTCGAAGAGTTGCTGCAGGAAAAACGCCTGCGCGACCCAGCCCAGGTAAAGCAAAGCTAAAAGATCAGCCACCATGTCATCCCTCATCTGGCAACTGGCATCGGCCGACTTTCGCCGCAACCAGAGTTTCTTCACGCTGACGTCCAGCGCCACAATATGCAGTAGAATCCACGGCTGAAATCGTATCGCGTGAGACACGTAGCGGCCCCACGTCCATCGCGAGCGGCCAGCCTGAAAATAGTCGCCGTTCCAATTCAAAACCATGTCCACAAAGTACGGCCAGCAGCCGTTGTGAATCATCCAGACGATGCCGACAGCTCCACACAGGAGTCCGCCGCTCAGTACCGCCAGCATCTGGAGACTCCAGGCTCGAACGGTCGGCGAAAAACGAAGCGACCCAATGAGCACCGCCACTGCCGGAATTGCCACGAACGGCTTAAGCCAGAATCCAGCGGCCCAGAGGATCCCTTCCAGCGTCGTCAACGCCAGTTGACGAACCGGCATTCCAGATGTCGCAGCACGATTGTCCTCAGTCCGTCGCAGCACGTTGATTCGAATCAACAATGCCAGCAGACATGGTAAAAGCATCCATGTGTCGCGTTGAGCATGACACCATTCCGATGTGCCAAGATAGAACCCCATGATACCAAGGAGCGTTGCCGCTCGAATTGTTTGCTTCGCACGGTGACACTCAGTTCCGGATGTCGCAAGTCTGCCCAGCAGCAGGCCAATCGTCAGGACAGCGAACAGATCAAACACGCGAAGTGCCGGCGTGGACCAGCCGATGGCACTTCTGACAACAGCGTGGACCCAGACAATTCCTGGCAGGTTGGGTTCAAGGACGTCACGATACAATACCCCGCCGTTTCGGAGGCACCTCGCCTGGATATCGTATAGAACCGTATCCGGTGTCAGCGTCTGCTGGACGAAGATCGGAATTTGGCTGACCAGCAGGACGCTCCAGAGAATAAAACAACTCCGGTTCATATTTTTTCACGGGTTAACTGTTTTGAAGATGGCAATATGGAATTTATTGTAGCAGTATACAGGGTTCGTATAGACGTTGCCGACACTGCGTCAGGACAGTGGCGTATCGGTAATGCTTTGTCTTTGAACCTATTGTCGGTGATGGGGCTGAAATACTCCAACGCTGTAAAGTTGCAAATGCTTGACAATTCTGCCGTACTACAGCATTCAGAGAGATCGATGCTCGCCCGTTCAACTCGTGTTTGCAGACACGGTAATGCACTCAACCATTGCTGAAAACCCTGATCTTCGATCAATTTGAAAGGTCCATCCGAGGTGTCCGTGCTAACTCGTATTCTGAACGCTCTGTTCCTGACTACCGCCCGCTTGTTTCTCGTCGCATGGATCGGCGGTGCCGCCTTATTTATAATCACAAGCATTGCCGAACAGCGCACGCCGGAATTCGATTCCATCGACAAAGATCGCCTAGCAACGATCCGGTTTCCACTCTACTACCTTTACGGCGCGTTCTGCCTGAGTACCGCAATCCTGACAACGGGTCTCGCGATCGCGACGACACCGCAGGGATCTCGCAAGAAGCTGATCACAGGATTTACGCTCTGCGTGCTGTCCGCTTTCGTTGCCGGTTATGACTACGTCGCTGTCTATTCGCCACTGCAGCAGGCAATCACTCCCCCGGGTCAGGTACGCGGTCCCGATTTTCTGTCACTTCATAAACAATCAGAATTGATAAACGAAGTCCATATTTCACTGGCCCTGCTCGCCGCAATTCTGATCTGCCTGCCCGCACGTCCGACATCGGCCCAGCGGTCGTGAAGCTGATTACTTTGCTCCGGGTGTTCCTCGTACTAGGTATTCCCTATGAACTTCCCGTTCAAACTGTTGATCGTTCTTCTGCTGGCAACATTCCCCGCGTCTGACAACAATCGTACGAGCGAGCCCAAGCGTATCGTTCTTGCCGGTGATTTCCGAGCCTTTGAACTAATGAGCGAAAAAGTAGCAGACCACACGCATCTGAACCTCGACGGCAGCCGTGCTGTCCCGCCGCTTGTGGCAAAGGCATTCATCAACGCGGTGCCGGAGGTTGCCGGAATCTTTTCGGATGAAGCAATTGCTGCTGCGGAAATTCCACAGGAATACTCCACAAGCCTGGCTCAGGGCGAACTTCAGCTCGACGAAAACGAATCCGCCGTGACGATTCGACAGTCGGGCAAAATCATCCTGTCTTACAACAAGCAGTCGCCTCCGGTTCCTGATGGGATTGATCCGATTTATCAGCGTTCCGGGTTTCTGCACCCGGTCGCGTCACCTACCGGTCGAGTCGTCACCGAGACCTTTCCGTTTGATCACGCCCATCAGCACGGCATTTTTACGGCTTGGGTGAAGACCACCTGGCACGACCGCGAGATCGATTTCTGGAATCTCGCTGGCGGTACCGGTCGGGTTCTGCATCAGCGCATCATCAACACGTTTGCAGAAGTCGGTCAAATTGGATTCGAAGCTGATCTGACTCATCGAGCGGAAAAGGAACCTACCGTCAATATCCTTCGGGAACGCTGGCGGATCGCGGCCTTTGCAACGGATGGTTCGTACCATGGTTTCGATCTGCAGACGACTCAACACGCACTGACCGACGAACCGCTGGTCATTCAGAAATACCACTACGGCGGAGTCGCCCTGCGCGGCCCGGTTCGCTGGCTGACGGAGAAGGAAAGCGATTCTAAAAAGCCGGCCGATGGTTCATCGAACGCGCCTGCCCGCGAGCCGAGCGAGTTCCTGAACGATCTCGGTTCCGACCGGATAAAAGGCAATCATGAACACGCTCACTGGGTCTCGCTCACCGGCCAGATCGACGGCCAGCCCGTGACGATCACCGTGCTCTGCCATCGCGACAATTTTCGATCACCGCAGGCGGCGCGGCTGCATCCCACAAAGCCCTACTTCGTGTTCTCGCCCTGCGTCGATGGCGAATTCATCATCGATCGCGAGCACCCTTTCACCAGCCGGTATCGTTATCTCATCACCGACGCCGCCCCAGATGCCGAATGGTTGAATAAACAGTGGGACGCATGGCACGCGGAAAAATGAGGCCCGCATCGATCACAGTTTTAGATGTCAACATTCGATGCGATATACTGCTCGGCGGCACTCGAATGAAGTAGCCATCACGCTCCGCGTGATGAGACCCGATCTGGCCCATTCGTGTTACGAACTCGCATTCACTGGCCAAACGGCACTTGCGACGCATCTTGAGAACCACACGTTTTTACCTGGCAACGCTGGAGGACAAAGGCATCGTCTCGGCGGAGCGAGACGGCTACATTTTTCACACCCTGCACCGGATTGTTTCTATTTCAATAGAGATTGACTCTTGACTGCGGTGCTTGCGGCTCATAAATTCTATGAAAGTAGAAATTTAACTCGGCAACAAGGGACCGAACTTTATGGCACGGGTGGCATCCGAATATCCCACTGAACTGGAGCTGCTGATTCTGAAAGTGCTCTGGGAATATTCTCCTCAGACGGCTCGTCAGATTCGCGATGTACTGGCGGAGCGAGGTCGGCGTTTGGCTCATACGTCGGTGATCACGACGCTGCAAAAGATGGTCGATAAGCAACAGCTGGTTCAGCTGGACCCGGTCGAAGGAAAAGCGTTTCGCTTTTCACCACTCATCAGCGACCAGCAAGTCAGCCGCGGGATGCTGGGGGATCTGGTCAATCGTGTTTTTGATGGTTCGGCCGAGGCCGTCATGCTGAGTCTGTTTGATGTGTCCGAGCTGGACGAGGATGCTTTGAAGCGTCTGCGCAAAGCGTTCAACCAGAAACTGCGGGAGAAAAGCCATGAATGATGTGTTCAGTTTGTGGCTCGGCCTGAGCCCGGAGATGTCCATTCGCTGGGGTCTGACGCTGCTGCATTTTCTGTGGCAGGGAGCCTTAGTTGGGGCGCTGGCATTCGTCGCGGCGAAACTGTTGCGGCATCAAGCGGCCGTTGTGCGATACTGGCTGAATTCTGTGGCGTTGATGGCGTGCCCGCTGTGCGTTGCGCTGACGTTTGCACTGGTGGAGGTTCCAGACGATTTTCGAGTCTCGGCTCTGCCTGAATCTACCGCGGTCTCCAACCCACCTGGACCAATGGCGAATGGAGATCTGGCTTCGCTGGATGTGCCGTATCCAATTCTGTCGGCGATGGCTCCTGCGGCAAACATCACGCAGAATTTGAATGAGGCGACGGGCATCTCCGCAGCGACCGTTTCCAGTGAGCCGACTTTCCAATGGCTGCCCGTCATCGCTCAATGGATGACAATCCTGTACGCCGCGGGAGTTTTCTTTTTTCTCATTCGCCTGGGAACTGCACTCCGGGGCGGCCAGCGGCTGCGAGCGATCTCAAGGCCCATGTCTGATTCCGTGTTGCTTGAACTGGTCCGCGATCAGGCGAAACGTATCGGCCTGCACATCGTGCCGGTGGTTGCGTATTGTGAACGAATTGCCGTTCCGACCGTGATCGGTGTACTGCGTCCGATGATTCTGCTGCCTGAGTGCTGAGCGAGAAATCTGCTGCGACGATCTGGTTGTGCGATCCGGTCAAGAGCCGATGAGCTACGCCGGGGCATTGTTGCGAATGGCGGAACTTTGCGTTGCACAGAACAGCCCGAAACTCGCAGCACTATCGGCTGACGGCCAGTCTCGGTCAGAACTGGAACGTCGAATTCTCCGGCTGATGAATCTGAGACACGGTTCAAAACTGCGACTGACACCTGTCGGTGTGATGATCATTGCGATCGCCATCATGTTGAGTGCTGTGGCTCCGGCGATGCTCAGTGCCAGGAATGAGTCCGATATTTCGGCCGAAACGCAGGCCGCTGCCGTTGCTATCGAGGAAAGCGATCTGCCGTTTGAGTGGTCGATCCCGGGAACCGTTACGGATGAAAAAGGCAAACCCGTCGCCGGAGCCATCATTGAGACGCTCCCGGGCCTGCAAAAGCAGGTCTCAACGACGTCCGCCGATTTCAGCGGTCTGCCGAATCTCGCGACCACAGACGTCGCGGGGATCGTAGAGTTCCCGTGGATTCCTGCAGGCCTTCAGCGTGGTGTTTCATTCGAAATACGCGATCCCAGGTATCATTGTCCAAAGCCGCCTTTGTACGAGACTGTAGATTCGGATATGACAGCTCGGGTACTCAGGGTCGCATCGGTCCGCGGAAAGGTGACTCTTGCAAACGGCACTCCAGTTTCCGGAGTGCGTTTACAGGCCGAAGGTCGAGGCAACACTACCAGGTATTTCCGTGGGCACACGACGGCCCGTATCGACGGAAGCTATGAATTCGACATCTATCCTGACCAGAATACGATTGTTGCCATTACAGACACAAACTATGCCGCAAAAAGTCACATGGATGTTCTGCTGAAGGAAGGTCAGTCGAGAGAAGACGTCGATTTCGTAGTCAGCGACGGCACGCTGATCCGTGGAACAATAACGCTTGGAAAAGATCGACTCCCCGCTGTCGGGGATAGAGTAACGCTGATTCAATCAGCCGACGGAACGGACCTCGTGCGTTGGAGTGCGATCGACGCCAATGGGTTTTATCGGTTCCGCGTTGGGCTTGGAACGTACGAGTTGCGTCTGCCAAATCAGGAGGCGGCTGCGCCGATCATGATCAATGTGAAGGATGAGGAAGAGGTCGTCTATGACGGACACGCTGAGCGACGTAGTCGCGTGAACCTGAGCGGCATCGTGATCGATGCGTCCGCCAAGCCCGTTGCCAACTGCAAAGTCTACGGCGAATCCATCGCAGCCCCTGGGCACGCCGGGTTTCAGACGACAACAAACGCTGACGGGAAATTCAACTCCGATCGATGGTCGGACAGCATGTTGGTTTACGCCATTCAAGGCAAGAAAATGCTGGCTGGCTACACGGAGATTTCCGAGGATTCAACGGACGTTGCGGTAAAGCTCGCACCAGCGACGGCTGCCTCGGGATTCGTTCGCAGGAAAGACGGTCAACCAGTGGCGGATGTAAGAGTCCAGTTGAATGTCGGGTTGCCCCGCGCTGAAGGACAATGCAACCTGAATCTGTGGACGACTACCGACGAAGACGGCGCGTACACCTTCATTGGACTTGTTCCAGGAGCGTTGTGCAGCGTAATTGTGTATCGTGCCGATCAGCACACGAACGGTCCGAAGTTCGAAGTGAACGATCTCGGCTCCGTCGTGCTGGATGATGTGGTCATCGCCCCCGTCCCGGTCGCTGCTCTCGTGCCCAATGATCAATCTGGCCACGAGCCGAATCAGGTGCCAGATGCCGCGCCTGCGGATGGAAGTTCTGAGAAGACAGTGACTGTTCGTTAGCCGGATTCGTCAGAATTCCGAGCCGGGCCATGATTCAACCTGAGGTCTCACGACTTCGGCAACAAGAAAATGCCTCACTCAGACCCGAGCGAAGTATAAGTCCACATGACGGGCTGTCGGAAGATTTCCCAGGCGGCATCACTTTCCCATTGGTTTCGGATGACTCTGCAGCTCTACCACCGGATGAGTTTCAGTTTCCGACTTATAGCGAGCATCGTATTCATCCATCAGCATGGATGGACAGATTTCGTGTTCATCGCATGTCTTGCAGACAAGTCGGATCAGGTCCGAGCCCGCCATTTTGAGCTGATGAGTTTCACACAGGTCGTAGAGTTGTTTAAGGTGAGTGCAGACCATGCGAACATTCCTTAAGAAACTTTTCAAGAGTCTGACAGCAGCACGATCACGATTGGCGAGTGATTTTCGGCTCCATCAGTGCGAAAACAGTATACCATGATTGTTGGCGGACATCCTGCCAGAAAAATCTATTGTGAAACTGGGGTGTCAGGGGCGGGGTTTCTGGTTTAGTAGTGTGCTAAAGACTTGCCGGTTGAGGCTGATTGCTTTGCTTCCGACGCCCCGGCATAGCAGGAATGAGTATGCAGTCTGTGCCACGAAAGCCGATAGCAACTGGCAGATACGCACTTTGGAGTTGACCGAAGGAACCGGTTGCCACGGATGGTGACGGGATTCCTGTGAAATTGGTCTCCAAAACGAGATGGTTGCCTGATCAGTTGCAGCGCAGGATGCGGCTCGACTGATCGGCTCCATTTTAATTTCTTGCCGCCGTGACTTCGAACCGAAGTCGCTGCGGTGCGTCAGAATGGATTCTGATACAAAGGAACATGACGACATGAAGTCGCTAGCTCTCTCACTCATCCGTGCGACTTGCTTCGTAGTCGCGATTCCGATTTTCTTTGTTGAGGTCCAGGCGCAGCTGGTTCCCGGAACAGGAATGAAGCTGCAGCAGGTGGGCGACGACTTTGAAGACGAAAACTGGCAATGGGTTCCGAACGGCAACAAAGCCAGCAAGGAACAGGATGAACAGGTGCGCTCTCCAACCGGATTCTCTAACAATCAACGCTGGTTCGAAAGTCCCAAGCGAGGCATGCCGGACCATATCGTGCGCGTGGCAACTCCCGAGGGTGGCATTCCTAGCAGCATCGGTTCGCTCAAGATTCAGACTCTGAATTCCGGGGTTCCCGGTCGAAACAGCAGTCAGATGGAGCAGGACGATCTGGTGATGTCGTGTTCTTCCAGAATCGGGGCGATTTCCGTCAGTCGCAATCCGAGCTGCACGTGCCGCATCTATCTGCCGCCGTTTGACAAATGGGAAGATCGTTCCGGAACTCACTTTGGCTATCGTATCGATACAAAGACCACGATCACAGAGAGCAAAAAGAGGTTTCTGTTTTCGACGAGCAGCAAGAAACAGGAAGAATACTGGCCGGGCTATTTCATCGAATTCCACAGCAGCCACGACGGTCGCTTTCCAGCAGACGAAGCCATGCTGCTGATTCGGGGAGACCATCTGGGTCATGAAGTCAAGAGCCTGAAGCTGACTCCCGGATGGTGGACACTGGGAATGTCAGTTTCCAGCGACGGACAGTTGCATTTCTATGGCAAACAGGGAGTGAGCAATCTCACCTCGGCCGACCATCTGTATTCCAGTTTTCCATACGGTTACAAAGCCGAATACTTTGCGACTCATTTCTTTAATAGCTGCAATATGAACGATGGCAAGACTTGGTCAACGCCCGTCATTATAGACGACCCTTCCATCTTCTCAATGCGATAACCGCTGCTACGCCACCAGTTGAACTGTTTACACGCGCGACAGGTTGACGCACGACGCGAGGAGCCTGTCCGGAAATCTGATGCGATAGTACCATAGTAACTCCTCCACTATTGTACGACCCGATGTTCCGGGGCTGGCATGTGCAAACATGCCAGCCCCGGTTCTCATTGCTTCTTCGCAGCGATCCACGCCGTCACCAGTTCGTCCAGCACATCAAGTGGGACTGCGCCGTTTCTCAGCACGACATCGTGGAACTCACGCACATCGAAGCGGCTCCCCAGTTCCAGTTCACACCGGCCGCGCAGCTCCTGAATTTTCAGTTCGCCAATCTTGTAGGCCAACGCCTGTCCGGGCCATGCGATATAGCGATCGATTTCGTTTTCGATGTCCAGCATGGATTTGGCGGTATTGCCGGCAAAAAAGTCGATGGCCTCCTGGCGCCTCCATTTTAAACTGTGCATTCCCGTATCCACAACCAGTCGCACGGCACGCCACATTTCATAAGTCAGCTGCCCGAAGCGAGAATACGGATCACGGTACAGTCCCAGCTCACGGCCAAGTTTTTCAGTGTACAATGCCCACCCTTCGACGAACGCTATTTGACCTCCGTAACGACGAAACTCCGGTAAATCCGTCAGTTCCATTGACAACGCAATCTGCAGATGATGGCCTGGCACGGATTCATGCAGCGACAAAGCGTCAATCTCAAATTTTGGACGAGTTTCCGGGCGATACAGATTCACAAAATAGCTGCCGGGACGAGTCCCATCTGCAGCCGGAGGTCGATAATAGGCCGTCGTCGTATCGGGTGCCATTTGATCGGGAATCGGCCGGATGTCGTAAACGGACTTTGGCAGCTTCAGAAACAGTTTTGGCAGATTTGGATTGATGCGATCACAGCATTCGCGATACGCCTGCAGAAGTTCTTCCGGTGTCTCAAAGTAGAATTGTTTGTCCGTCCGCAGGTGAATCAGGAATTCCTGAAACGAACCTTGAAATCGGACCTCGTTCTGAATGGCCTCCATTTCACTGCGAATGCGTTTCACTTCCGCCAACCCGATGTCGTGAATCTCCTGCGGCGTGAGATTGGTTGTGGTAAACCGACGGGCCAGTTCTGCATACATCGTCTGGCCATCGGGACGTTGCCAGCAACCGACTTCATCAAAGCATGCAGGAAGATATTCTTTTTCAACGAACTCCAGAAACGTACGATACGAAGGCAGGATGCAGGATTCGATCGCGGCCGCCGCGTCTTTCTTCAGGCGATTCTTTTCCGCGTCGGTCAAATCGACGGTGAACGTGCGGAACGGCCTGTAATACGAACTCTCCTGAGGCTGATCGACGAGTTGTTTGCGGATCTGTGCGGGAACCCGCTGCATCACGATTTTCGGATGTAACATCTTTTCGTGGATTCCCTGTCGCATCAGAGCCATCGTGCGCGCCGTGTATTCAGGGAATGCTTTCAGTCGCGCAATCCAGTCTTCATAGTCCCGCAACGTATCAAACTGCAGGACATCCACAGTTGTGTCCTCATCCTGAATCCCGCCGCGGTGATTGATGGGAAGCAGATGCAACTGAAATCTCTGTTCGCTGATGTCGGCTTCGTACTGATACTCAAAGAGTCGTGCGTTCAGTTCATCGTCGGCTGAGAACGCTGACCGGTCTAGCGCCTTGACGGCCGTCAGCACCTGCCGCGTCTTCGTCTGCGACGTACGTACGGCGGTCAGCGAAATATCCGGCCAGAGCTTGTTGTAGCGTCGATCCCCAAGCCGAGATGACTGTGTTGGATTCTCCTTTAACGTCCGCTGCCATTCTTCGTCAAAGATCTGGTGCAGTCTTGTCGCAGCGTTTGTTGCAATGCTCGCCGAGTCTGTCGTGGACAACACCACCGGCTGAAATGCGCAAGCGGCATCGGACACTGCAAATAGAAGTGATAAACAAATAACCCTGATTACCAGTACATGCACAGTCCGCGTGCCTCTGAAGTAGGATAGGGAATTCCGAAAAGAACGCAGTCTGGGAGACATGGACGATAATTCAAAGAAAATTGAGGCCATTCAAACTCCCAAAACCTCCCGAATCTCCGGCAAAAATAGCATCACAGGTAAAAACAGGCAATCTGCGCAGTAAAACTGCCGTTGACGGTCTCTAGCAATTGGATACAATCGGTCGAGTTGATAGTTGACACGAACGGGGAAGCCGTTGTACTGCGAATCGAATTCTAAAGGTACGGCGGCAGTTCTGAACGTCTCATTTTGGCTCTCAATGGTGGCTCGCACAAATGAAGGCGGGTTTCGCAGTTGCAGGGATCAAAGAAGCAACGAGTTGCCAGTGTTCGGCGCTGAAGCGTCATGGATGGCGTCCGGCATGCTGTCGGACGGTGGGATGCTGCTTGGTTGCAGCTCATCGGTTTTCCAACAAACGGATTGTGCTCATGAAAACTGTGTTCACGACTGGCGAAGCCGCCAAGATCTGCAAGGTCAGTCAGCAGACGATTATTCGCTGCTTTGATTCTGGCCAACTTAAGGGATTTCGCGTCCCAGGTTCACGATTTCGTCGGATTCCACGCGACGTTCTGTACAAATTCATGAAAGAGAACGGTATTCCAACCGACGCTCTGGAAAGTGGCAAACGCAAGGCTCTGCTCGTTGACGATGACCACGAACTTGTGGAGCTAATCACCGATGCTTTGCAGGCTGACGGTCGTTTCGAAGTCCGCGTCGCCAACAATGGTTTCGATGCGGGCATGATGGTTAAGGAATATCATCCGGACATCATCGTGCTGGACGTCATGCTTCCGGACATCAATGGCAAGGAGGTCTGCCAGCGAGTACGCGGTGATTCAGCACTCGATGACGTCCGCATCATCTGTATCAGCGGAATGGTCGAACAGGACAAGATTCAGGAACTCAAATCTGCCGGTGCCAATCATTTCCTGCAGAAGCCATTTGAAGTCGATACCCTGATCGATCACATTTGTCGTCTGCTGGATATTGAGCAGTTGCAGTCTAGGTAGCCGCAGTTGCAATCAAATACGAATCAGCGGTCGCCCTCGTGCGACCGCTTAGTCGTTTAGTCCCAGAGCCATCGCCTCAGGTGCGTTACATCGGACGAGGACGAAGAACCAGCGGCACTGTTGGAGCAATACAGGTGAGCATCTCGACGGAAGAGCAGAGCGGTGACAGGCTGTTTCTTCATCGACTGCTGGACGCACAAGTCTCCGAGAATGGCTGGGACGATTTATCGTCGCTCGTCGTCGAAACTTGGATTCGGCTCGGCGGAGCGTCAGCCGCTGTGCTCATCAGCCCGAATGGGGCTGATGAAATGCAGATCAAATGTTGCCGTGCCGTCCAGGGGCAGGCACTACAGTTCAGTGACATATTACGGGCTCAGCCATTTGCGATTCTGCTCGATCGGGGCGACATCATCGAAGCGATTGCAGAGACCGGACTCATCGGAGGCCTGCATTTGATGGTCCTGCCGTGGCCTGATCTGGCGGCGGCCATGATCCTGCAGTTTCCGGAAGTCGTGGATCCTGCACAGGCAGCATTGCAGACAACGCTGATTTCAACATGCCGTCAATTGTTGTCCCGCGCGAACGATCGAGCGATCCTGTTGCCAAGCGGCGATCTTCTTGAAGCCATGGCCGAATTCGCCGCCGGAGCGGGGCACGAAATCAATAATCCACTTGGCAGCATACTCGGGCAAACTCAGATCCTGCTGAAGAGCGAACCATCGACGGAACGAAAACAGGCGTTCGAGACGATTGGCGCACAAGCCTGGCGCGTTCGGGACATGATCGGCAATTCGATGCTGTTTGCTCGTCCGCCACAACCGCAGAAGCAAAATCTCAACCTTGTCGATGTCGTGCAGCAGGCACTGGCACCGTTCGACAAGTCCGCTGCCGACGCTGGTGTTGAGATTCATTTTGCCACAACCGCCGACGAGATTGCTGTGGTCGCGGATCGCAGTCAATTGAGTACGCTCGTTGCACAACTGGTTCGCAACGGTATCGAATCACTTCGTGGGGCTGATCGGGACGGCAGCATTTCAGTGACACTTCGTGACGATCTCCCAAACACAGTGGAGCTGTCTGTGGTCGATGACGGCCCCGGGATCGTTTCGGATGAAGTGCGACGGCATCTGTTCAATCCATTCTATTCCGGTCGATCAGCCGGCCGCGGCCTAGGTTTCGGACTGTGCCTCGCATGGCAAATCGTCCGAATGCACGGCGGAATGATTCTGCATGAGACTCCGGAAACCGGCGGAGCCGCCTTTCATGTGGCGATGCCGCGATAACCTTGGAAAAGACTTCATGCTCAGGAGCAACTGACGTCTGCAACGTCTGCAGGATGCGTTGAAGGCGCGGTTCGTGATCAAAGACGGGGATACAGCGGTTGACTAAAATCATCGGGGGAAAAGGTGGCCGACAGGCCGGATGAGGGGGTCTCAAGGATGGCAGCGTACGAGAAAAGCCCCGCCATTCCGTCGTCGAATTCCTTCCCAACCGCGAGCGATGGGGAGCGGGATGGATTTCAGACTTGACCCATGCTATCAATCGTCGCGAACATCCGGTGCTGAACGGACCGCTCAAAACTCACGCAGATCTTGTCTCGAAAGTCCTGAATCATGGCTCAAGCCCGTCTCCAGGGTATTTTCACTCCGAACCTAATTCCCTACACAGCCGACGGCGGGATTAATGAGCCTGAACTGCGAAGATACGCCGACTGGCTCATCGATCGCGGTGTGCACGGACTTTACCCGAACGGATCGACAGGAGAATTCACTCGTTTCACCCCGGAAGAACGCCGACGCATCGTGGCGATTCTGGCTGATCAGGTTCGCGGACGCGTGCCTATTCTCGCTGGTGCCGCTGAAGCGAATGTCAGAGAAACAATCAAGGCCTGCGAATACTACGCATCGCTGGGAATTCGAGCCGTCGCGATTGTGGCCCCGTTTTATTACAAGCTGAGCCCCGCGTCAGTTTATGCGTACTTCAAAGAGATCGGACGCAACACGCCAATTGACGTGACTCTGTACAACATTCCGATGTTTGCCAGTCCGATCGATGTACCCACCATTCAGCGACTGTCAGAAGAATGCGAACGAATCGTCGCGATTAAGGATTCCTCCGGAGAAATCCCGCACATGATTCGCATGATTCAGGCAGTGAAACCTAACCGTCCCGACTTTGCATTTCTCACGGGCTGGGATGCTGCACTGATGCCGATGCTGCTGATCGGTTGCGACGGCGGAACAAACGCCAGTTCGGGAGTCGTCCCGGAACTGACTCGCAAGCTTTATGACCTGACAAAATCTTACCAGATCGATGCGGCTCGCGCGGTTCAATACGACCTTGTAAAATTGTTCGACACAATGATCTACTCCGCCGAATTTCCGGAAGGATTTCGGGCGGCGGTCGAACTGCGAGGATTCAAAATGGGACACGGGCGTCAGCCTCTGTCGGACAAACAGCAAACCGACATCGGCTCGCTCAGTCGTGAGTTGCAGTGCATGTTGTCCAATCACGGTTTCACAGATCAGCCTGTGGGAGGCTGTCCGATCAGTGAATCCGATGCAAACCCGGCAGAAGTCTCCGTCATCGTGCAGCAGGTCGTCGCCGAACTCCACCGACGTGGTTTGATGTAAGACATGGCAAACAAAACACCTCATACCGTCATCGTCGGTGGTGGAGTCATCGGAGGATTCTCCGCATGGTATCTGCGGCAGACCGGGCGCGACGTTACGCTCATCGACAAAGGGCGATTCGGCAAAGCATGTTCTCACGGCAATTGCGGTTACGTCAGTCCCAGTCATGTGATTCCTCTGGCGCGTCCCGGCCAGATCGGCAAAGGCATCAAAGGGATGCTCGGCCGACAAACTGCGTTGCGAATTGAACCGAAAAAACTTCTGAGCTTGTGGCCGTGGCTGCTGAAGTTTGCAAGTCGATGCAATGAACGTGACATGATGCAGGCAGGTCTGGCCTGTCATCCGTTGCTGCAATCTTCCGCCGCGCTGTATCGTGAGTTGATTGAAACGCACAATATGCAGGTCGAATGGCGAACCGATGGTTTACTGTTTGTCTATCGCGACCAGCACGAGTTCGATGCTTATGCCAAGACCGACGAATGGCTGCGGAAACATTTTCAATTGCCCGCAGAACCACTCGCCGGTTCCGCTCTGACGAACCTCGAACCGGCTCTGAAGCCCGGACTTGCCGGGGCATGGTTATATCGCTGCGATGCGCATCTGCGTCCGGACAAGCTGATGCTTGAATTGCGACGATTGCTGGACGAAAGTGGTGTGCGAGTCATCGAGAACTGCGAAATGAAGGGCCTGACGAGTTCGGGTCAACAGGCAACAGCCGTTGAAACCAGCCATGCGGAACTGGAAGCCGATGAAGTGCTTATCGCAACCGGTTCCTGGACGCCGCTGCTGAACGACTGGCTGGGAGTCAAGCTGCCGATCCAGCCAGGCAAGGGCTATTCGATTACAATGGCACGACCAAAAATCTGCCCGAAATATCCGATGATACTGGAGGAGTGTCATGTCGGAATCACACCGTTCGAAACAGGCTATCGCGTCGGCAGTACGATGGAATTTGCAGGCTATGACACAGCGCTGAATCAGCGGCGTCTGAACTACCTGCGATCCGGTGCCGCCGAGTATCTGATTGAACCCACCGCAGATCCTGTCGAAGAAGAATGGTGCGGCTGGCGCCCGATGACGGCCGATGGCATTCCATTCATCGACCGTTCACCGCGATTCAACAACGTCTGGGTCGCCGCCGGACACAGCATGTTGGGGATCTCTATGGGCACCGGCACCGGCAAACTGGTCGCTGAAATGATCAGCGGCCGGAAGCCGCATCTTGATCTGAACGCCTATCGCATTCGGCGATAGGGAGAGTTACTCAGTTCAGCAGATCTTTCACGCAGTCGCGTTCTTCTTTGAGTTCGTTGACGGTGATGTCGATTTTGGACTGAGCAAACTCGTTGTGTTTCTGGCCTTGCACGATGGAAACTTTCTTTCCGTCGCTCACCAGAGGAAAGCCGCTGATGAGCCCCGCTTCGACACCATAGCTGCCGTCACTGCACACTGCAGCGCTGAAACAGGAACCTGCCGGTGTGGGCCGAATGATGCCTTTCACCGTATCCAGCACTGCGTTCGCCGCTGATGCTGCACTGGATGCACCTCGAGCAGCGATGACAGCAGCTCCGCGTTTCTGGACGGTTGAAATGAAGTCTCCCTTCAGCCATTCATGGTCAGTGATGACTTCGGTGGCAGGCTTGCCGTTGATCTTCGCGTGATAGAAATCCGGATACTGCGTCGCTGAATGATTTCCCCAGATGCCGACGTTGGAAACCGCAGCCACGGGCACGCCGGCTTTCTGAGCCAGTTGAGAAACCGATCGATTTTGATCCAGCATTGTCATCGCGAACCATCGATCTGCAGGAACGCCGGCAGCATTCTTCATAGCGATCAGGCAGTTTGTATTGCAGGGATTGCCGACAACCAATACTCGCACATCCGGAGCCGCCGCCGCCGCGATTGCGCGACCCGTGCTGGTGAAGATTGGCCCGTTGATGCGAATCAGATCACCGCGTTCCATGCCAGCCTTGCGCGGCACACTGCCGACGCACAGAACCCAGTTACAGTCTTTGAAACCGACTTCCAGATGATCGCTGTCTGCCTTGACGACACCCGACAACGTCGAAAACGCACAGTCATCAAGTTCCATATGAACGCCGTCAAGCGCCTTGAGAACCGGAGGCACTTCGACCAGATGCAGAATCACAGGCTGATTGGGCCCGAAGACCTCACCAGACGCAATGCGATAAATCAACGAATAGCCAATCTGACCAGCTGCACCAGTAACTGCAACACGAATCGGGGATGTCATGAACACGTCACCTTTCGAAATAAGAAACCATCACTCCACCGGGTGCCGGAGAAGTTTTTAGAGGCCACCTGCGTCCGTCACTCTACAAGGCAACTCGGGCCACAGTCGCAGCTTCAGATTGTAGCCTTGAAGCCGTTCACAATTCAAAACAGTGGCCTATTCGCCAGCCGGAACACAGCATTCGGGAATGCATGGCAGGTTCGGCAATCTGGTATGAATATTTCTGACAAGGCTAAGATTGCGATGTTGAATGACTCATGGAACTTTTCGGAAAAGGCGAATTGTGCCTAAGCCTCGGGAAGTTCCCGTAGAAACGTTCGAAACAGTAATGACAATTTTTAGCTCACCCCATGGCAGCATCCGATAGCATCTTCAGTCACGATGTTGCTGGCACCTTGGCGAGTACGGCAGAATTTTCCGAACGCAGTCCTCTGGACAGTTCATTCCGGCTTCGATGGTCTCTTTGGAGCAGAGCGAGAACGAAAAATGCCCGGATGGGGATTGAAGGGAGTCTTTTAGGCCGACTAGAGTCCCCTCCTTAAGCTTGCTGCGTCCGGCAGTTTTGCGGCTGGTGGCATTGGGAATCCGGGCCTTAGAGATTCATTCCACACTTGCAAAGGATTGCCAATGTTCCTGAAAAGCACAGCGATGCTGTTCACCGCTGGCCTAGCGGTGGCGATCACCGGATGTACCAACACCTCGACGTCGAACACCGCTCGAACGGCCAAAGAGCAGCTGCTGCTGTCCAACGCGGTTGATCAGTCGCTTGATAAAGTTGACTTCACTCCGCTGTATGGTCAAAAGGTCTTCGTTGACGACAAGTATCTTGAATGTGTAGATAAAAACTATGTCGTAGGTTCAGTACGACACCGAGTCATGCGAGCTGGCGGTGCTTTGGCCGCTGCGACAGATGATGCCGATGTGATCATGGAGTTACGCAGTGGTGGCGTAGGAACGGACTCGACTGAAATGTATGTCGGAGTTCCCTCGCTTCCGCTTCCGGCGGGGATGCAGACACCGGAAATTCGCTTCAGCGAACGCACGTCGCAGTATGGTTATTCCAAGCTGGGCCTTGTGCTGTTTGATGCAAAGACAAAAGTTGTGCTGGGCGACGGAGGTGTGTCGATGGCTCAGTCCGACGACAATAACTGGTTCGTGCTGGGGATGGGGCCGTGGCAGAATGGAACTCTGAAAAGCGACGTCTCCACAGCACGCCGAATTCCCCACGGCATGAAAATGAACCGCCTGCCGACGCAAGTGGTATTTGAATCGCCCACCCACGTCGGACCCGGTGCCATCCGGTACGCCAGCGGTGGCGAAGGCGATAAACAGTAGTCGATACTTGCTCACGGCGCGGTCAGGCGTCATTGTGAGAGTACAACGGAAGAGGTCGTCGGCGTTAATTCGTCGGCGACCTTTTTTTGTGGCGAGCCATTGGGCGTCCGCTCTGTCGAGGCAAAATATTTTACTCCAGCCAGCGTTTCTGCAGGTCACCAAAGGCGTCGATTCGTCGGTCGCGGAAGAATGGCCAGTGAGTTCTGGCGGTGTTGATGAGTGAGAGATCGCAGGAAACGACAACGTTGGCTTCACCATCGTGCGTGGCCTGTGAGACGATATTGCCGTACGGATCGGCCAGAAAACTGCCGCCCCAGAATTGTATCTCGCCTTCGATGCCCACGCGATTCGGCGCGCCGACAAACAGGCCGTTGGCGATCGCATGGCTTCGCATCATGGTTTGCCATGCGGAGTACTGACTCGCTCCGTAAACTTCCCGCTCGCCTGGAATCCAGCCGATCGCAGTTGGATAAAACAGCAACTCCGCCCCCTGCATGGCTGTCAATCGAGCGGCCTCAGGATACCACTGATCCCAGCAGATACAGACACCGACTTTTGCGTACCGTGTTTTGAAGGCCAGAAAGCCCAGATCGCCCGGCGTGAAGTAAAATTTTTCGTAGTACAATGGGTCATCCGGAATGTGCATCTTGCGGTACATCCCTGCGATCGATCCGTCCGCATCCAGCACGACAGCCGAATTGTGATACAAGCCGGGTGCCCGTTTTTCGAACAGAGGGACCACGATTACGACGCGGCATTCCTTAGCGATCGTCTGCAGAGCGACCGTCGTCGGACCGGGAATCGGTTCTGCCAATTCAAATCGCGAATGTTCTTCGGCCTGGCACGGGTATTGTGTATTGAACACTTCCTGCAGGCAGATGACCTGAGCACCATCGGCAGCGGCTTCGCGAATCTTTTCGATCGAACGATCCAGGTTTTGCTGCGGATTGGTGCAGCATGTCATCTGGACCAGACCCACTTGAACTTCAGACTTTTTCGTCATGGCGTTTCAGACCCAAAGCAAATCACGACTTTTCCATCAATCGCTGATCCTGTAGAACCTGTTAAGCGTCTTGTGTCGCATAGATCTTATGCACAGAAGCGATTTGCGACGCAGTGTATAAGCGGCAGTGCCGCCAGTAAACACAGTCGAAATCTTGGAAAATGAGCGGCATTGCACGATTTTCCTTGTCACACAATGTGATTCTTTTCCGCTTGTCGATACAGTCGGGAAGTTGAGTGAACTTCGTGAGTACCCAGAACAGATTCTTTGATTGTTGAGTTCTGAAACTAGGATGATTTCCATGACTTGCACAGTGTTCCGAATCATACGGCGGCAGACGTTCTTGCTTCCTTGCCTGTTGTTGGTGCTGATGGCAAACGGGTGTCAGCCTAGTGCGAGCAGTTCGAATGAAATCCTTATCGGCCACTATGCGTCAATGACTGGTTCGGAAGCAACGTTCGGGATATCCACCGACAATGGCATTAAGATGGCCGTGGAAGAACTGAACGCTGCTGGAGGAATTCGTGGTCGCAAGGTGAAGTTGATCACCTACGACGACAAAGGTGATGCTCGCGAAGCTGGTACTGCAGTCACTCGACTTGTGACGAAGGACGGCGTCGTGGCTGTCATTGGCGAAGTGGCATCCGGGCTTTCACTAGCAGCAGCTCCGATTTGCCAGGAAGCCAGCATTCCGATGATCAGCCCGTCATCCACCAATCCGAAGGTGACCAGGATCGGCGACATGATTTTCCGAGTCTGCTTCATCGATCCTTTTCAGGCTCATGTTTGTGCGAAATTTGCTCGAGAGCATGAAGGACTGAAAGCCACCAAGGCTGCAATTCTGACCGATCAGGCATCCCCATATTCGGTCGGTCTTCAGGATGAATTTGAAAAGTCGTTTGGGGCGATGGGAGGAACCGTTGTCAGTAAGCAAACGTATCAGGCTGGAGATCAGGATTTCTCAGCGCAACTGACATCGATTCGTGCAGCGGAGCCGGACGTAATCTTCATTCCTGGCTATTACACACATGTGGCCAGCATTATTCTGCAGGCACGAAAACTGGGGATCACTCAGACATTCCTTGGTGCTGACGGTTGGGATTCGGCAAAACTGGGAGAAATCGCTGGTGAAGCCATCAACGGTTGCTTCTATTCCAATCATTTTTCGCATGAAGACCAAAGTCCGAAAGTCCAAGAGTTCATCAGGAAATACACGGCTAAGCACCAACAAACGCCCGATGCGCTGGCGGCACTGGGACACGATTCAGCAATGATCCTTTTTGAGGCGATGAAGAAAATCGACAGCCTCGACGGAGTTGCTCTGGCTGCGGAGCTGGCGAAGACGAAAGACTTCGATGGTGTAACGGGCAAGATATCAATCGATGCCGACCGCAATGCCGTGAAGCCAGCTTTCATTCTTGAGATGCAGAATGGAAAGCCGAAGTATGTGACGACGATGAAGCCGGGGGAGTGAGTTGTGTAATGCGGCTCCTGCTCTGCAAACCTTGAGAGTATGGTTTTTCTGAGAAGATTTGTGACAAAATCAGATCCCTGTCTTTCCACTCATGTCTGACTTCGCTCAAACGCTGATCACCGCCATCGCCATTGGCAGCCTGTACGCGCTAATCGCCCTGGGCTACACGATGGTCTACGGGATTCTCAAGTTCATCAACTTCGCTCACAGTGACATTGTCGTGCTGGGAGCCTGGAGTAGTTACTCGCTGGCGGTGAAACTGATGCCTGCACTCGGGTATAGCCTCGACGCAGTGCCGCCGATCTGGGTATCCGTCGTAATCTTGATTGCAGCGATGGTTTTTTGTGGAGCGATTGGATTCAGCATCGAGCGCCTTGCGTATCGTCCGCTGCGCCGCGCGCCGCGGCTAAATGTTCTGATTACGGCCATTGGTGTTTCCCTGTTGCTGCAGAATGTCGGGCAATTGAGCTTTGTATTCGGTGCCAGTCCTCAGGACATGCCCCCGCTTCTTTCCGACAGGACGCTGACGACGATCACGTTCGGTGAAGGCGAGTCCGTGCATCAGCTCGTGATCGGGCTGGTGGATGTCGTAATCTTCGCCACGGCGACATCGCTGATGTTGATCATGCAGTATCTGGTATTTCATACAAAGCTTGGTGTGGCGATGCGAGCCGTCTCGTTTAACACCGAAACTGCCGCATTGATGGGGATTCATGTTGATCGAGTAGTCTCCTTCACATTCGTTCTCGGATCGACTCTTGCTGCCGCAGCAGGTTTCCTGATCGTCATGAAATACCCAAGCATCAGTCAGCCGGCGCACACAATCTGGGTGCTGCTGGGACTGAAGGCGTTCGTCGCGGCGGTCATCGGTGGCATCGGCAACGTGCGAGGAGCCGTGCTGGGCGGGTTTGTGATTGCCTTTGTCGAGCAGTTCGGGGCTTTCTACATTTCGTCGAGCTATCGGGACGTGTATGTCTTTGCGTTGCTGATTCTGATTCTCCTGGTCAAGCCGAGTGGACTGCTGGGCTCACCGTTGAGGGAGAAAGTGTAGCCATGTCGCACTCATCTCCTGAAACGAACGCTGATATATCGAATGCTGAAGCAATGACCTCGATGCCGTCACGGTTTGGCAACGCATGGACCGCCTTGATACCGATCGCGATCGGCATCGCAATTGCGATGTTGCTGCACTTTCTGCTGCCTTCTCCGCAAAAAAACTACTACGTGAAAGTTGCACAGATCACAGGCATCGTGATCGTGCTGGCTGTTTCACTGAACATCGTCAATGGCATGACAGGCCAGTTTTCCATCGGCCACGCGGGCTTCATGACGCTGGGCGGCTACATGTCAGCGACCATTACATATTACGGCTCCATGTTGCTTTGGGGCAGCACCGCAAAACATGGCGGATTTCTCGGGAGCGGTGAGTGGTTGTTTGCGGCATCCTGTCTGGCCGGTGGACTGTTTGCAGCCGTGGCCGGATATGTGGTCGGACTGCCATCGCTTCGTCTGCGTGGTGACTATCTGGCGATCGTCACACTGGGATTCGGGGAGATCATTCGAGTTGTCCTCCAACAAACCGCGAAAGTGATTGAAGATCCTGACGTATTGGCAAACGCCGGAGTAGCGGAACTTGTTCCGCCGCCGCTCGGCGGTTCCCTTGGGTTTAGTGGAATTCCCAAGTACACAAGTCTGTTCTGGGTCTACGCGATCCTTACCGCGACTCTTGTTGTGGCCTGGCGACTGAAGAGTTCCAGCATTGGTCGGGCGATGATTTCTGTCCGAGAAGATGAAATCGCTGCACAAGCGATGGGCGTGAACATTGCTCGAAAGAAAGTGATGGCGTTTGTGATCGCCGCCTTCTTTGCAGGCATCGGAGGTGGTCTGTTCGCCCATTCAACCGGAGCAGTCAGTCCGAAAGATGCCGGATTTCAGCAGTCCTTTGATTTTGTCATCATGACAGTTCTGGGCGGTCGTGGATCCATCTCAGGGGTCACAATTGCGGCGATTCTGCTAACCGTCTTGCCGGAATTGCTGCGTGATTTTGAACAGTATCGACTGATTATCTACGCCCTGCTGCTGGTCATCATGATGCTGGTGCGGCCTCAGGGTCTGCTGGGGATTCACGAGATTTGGGATCTGTGGCCGCGACGTCGCGCGACTGTACCAGCGCCAACAGCGACATCTTCTGTGGCGTCTCTGCCAACTCCGTCGCAGGAGTTGAAATGAGGAACACGCCTGCTGCGACACCGACTGCGACAGGAAGACCGGCAATCAGTTCAGAAACATTGCTGAATATCGACGCCATCGGAATATCATTCGGTGGTCTGAAAGCCGTTCAGGAGTTTTCGCTGCAGCTTCCTGCTGCTGGATTGTTCGGACTCATCGGTCCGAACGGAGCGGGTAAAACGACCGTCTTCAATCTGCTGACGGGTGTTTACCAACCGGACTGCGGTGAGATCCATCTGGCATCGCGAAGGCTATCCAGACGAAAGCCCCATGAAATTACCGCGGCGGGGATTGCACGCACATTTCAGAATATCCGTCTGTTTCCGGACCTGAGCGTGCTGGATAACGTGCGACTTGCCGGACAGTTGCATAACCAGCACGGCCTGCTATCCACGCTGCTGCGCACACGCAGCCACCGGCGTGAAGAACAGGTACTTCAGGAAAAAGCATTCGATCTTCTGCAGGTTTTCGAACTTCAGGACCGCGCCTACGAACTGGCGAGCAATCTGAGTTACGGTCATCAGCGCAAGCTTGAAATTGTAAGAGCCCTTGCTACAAATCCGAAGGTCTTGTTACTTGACGAGCCCGCCGCCGGACTGAATCCTCGGGAAAAGAAATTGCTGGCACATTCGATTCAACAAATCCGCGACCGATTTCAGGTAGCGGTACTGTTGATTGAACACGACATGCCGCTGGTCATGGAGATTTGCGAAAGCATCATTGTACTCGATCACGGCGTCACAATCTGCAAAGGGACGCCGCGCGAAGTCCAGAATGATGATCGCGTGATTGCTGCCTATCTTGGAAGCGGACTGACGGACGACTGATACGCAGCAAATCGGCCCTCGTGAAGCAGCTCACCGCGTCTATTTCCCGGACTTCGCTGTCTGCAGACTTCGCAGCAGTTCCAGATAGTCGATACTGATGTTAACCAGTTCCTTGTTATAAAATTCATTCGGGAAGATGTCCTTTTCATCACCGCCGTTGGCCTGTTTGACGGCTTCTTCTTCTTCCTTTTGTTCCTGCTTCAGTTCATCTTCTTCGGCTTGCAGGACACTTTCTTTCAGCGAGATGGTCTTATCGTTCTTACGCTCCAGATACTTCGCAATCAACCGGTTGATCTGGTTAAAATCTTTGTCTGTGGACAGGCGAGTTTCACTGGTTTGCTGAAGCTCAGATACGATGGCGTCTGTGACCTGAGCCGAGAATGGCGAGTAACTAGCGCGTGTAATGCGATCGAATTCCAGCGCATTGTCCAGTGAGTCTTCACCAATCTCACGGACGTTCAACAGCGACGGAAGAACGACATCAGACGTGACACCTTTCGTCTGCGTGCTGTCGCCGTTGACGCGGTAAAACTTGCTGATTGTCAGCTTCAAAGCACCATGAGCTTGCGATGAAAACAAAGATCGGCGATCCACGACATCGACCACGTTCTGCACTGTCCCTTTGCCGTGGGTCGTGCGGTCGCCAATCACAATGCCACGACGATAATCCTTGATGGCCCCGGCAAAAATTTCGGACGCGGATGCTGAAAACCGATTGCAGACCACTACCATCGGTCGTCGCCAGTACATGTCCGGATCTTCGTCATCAAATGCCTGCACGCCGGTGTCCGGTTCCTTCACCTGAACAACCGCGCCCTTCGGAATGAACAGGCCGGAAACTTCAATCGCTTCCTGCAGCGCACCACCACCATTCCAGCGCAGATCGACAATCAGAACCTGAACGTCCTGCTTGTTGAATTCATCAAGCACGACCTTGACGTCTCGTGCGGTACTCTTGAAATTGCCACCGAGTGAAGCACCACGGAAGTCGCGATAAAACGCCGGGATTCGCAGGATGCCGACTTTGGTCTTGCGGCCATCGATCCAATCGGATGATTCCAGAATCTTCCCTTTGACTTCGTCTTCGGTGATTTTTACTTCCGTACGTGTCAGCTCGTAGATTTTTGTCCGACGTTCGATACCGGCAGATTCTTCTTCGTTCTCTTCTTTCGGGACCAGCACCTTGAGTTTGACTTTCGTCCCTTTTTTTCCGCGAATCATGTCCACGACTTTGGTGAGCTTCATTTCGATCACATCGACAAATGTGTCCGAGGCATCGAATGAAACGCCGATGATCTTGTCGCCCTTTTTGAGGCGCCCGTCCGTTGAGGCCGCGCCACCTTCAATGACTTCTTCTACGATCGTATACCCATCGTCATATTTCAGCCGCGCGCCGATGCCATCGAGCTTCAGTTCCATATCGATTCGGAAATCTTCCAGTGTCTGCGGAGACATGTACGTCGAGTGCGGATCAAGGCAGTGAGTCATCGACGACAGATAAAGCTCCAGCACTTCGTGTGCTTCGGTCTGATCAAGGAATACCTGATTGGTGTGGTAACGCTTGTGCAGTCGCTTGCGAGCTTCCGCAAGGTCGGTGTCGTCCATTTTTAGCATCAGCAGATCAAATTTGATCCGCTTTCGCCAACGTTCGTCCAGTTCTGTTTCATCGGCCGCCCAAGAAATCTCTTTGGCATCACGAATCAGTTCTTCTTCGACCGTGAAGTCATGCTCCATATCGATCAGAGCGTCAAGTTTTCCAGCGCGGAGATCCATGCGGGATCGGAAACGCTCGAACACGTCAGCAGCGAACTGCACGTCACCCTTGAGAATCTTGTCGTCTAGGGACATCTTTTCGGTCACGAATTCATCGATGTCAGACTGCAGCAGATACAGTTTTTGCGGATCCCAGATTTCGATGTACCGTTTCATCAGTTTTTCTGAAAGGGCATCGTTGATCTCGGGATGGTTGATGTGCCGACTGGACACCATCGACGCTACGATCTGAGCGGTCTTGCCGTCTTCAGCCGTCAGGGCGATCTTGTCCGCCGCTGTGAGAGATTCGGGGACAAGTGTCACGAACGCCAGCAGCAGAGTGCAGCGACTGACGGGACTGAGAGTTGCCATTCTAACTTTCCTTCGACAGGCAAACGGTCGGGACGGGAAGAACCCGACCCGCGAGATCACTACAAAATAGGGACACAGAATATCCGGCTGGAAAGTGATTCTTCACGATCCCGAAGGAACACGCAATCCAATCGTAGACCAGTCGTCGGCTTTGGAGCAAGATCGTCTCTCATTTGGCGACGGGCTTTTTTCAACGCGGCAAAGCGACTTTTGGACGATTGGCCCGAACCGTGAGCGTCCCAAGCATCTGCTCCGGAGAGCCAGAGACCTGCTTTTCGTCCTCTGCGGCGTACGAAAAAATGAGTGAAATTTGCTGGCCGGACTTTGCTGTGCAGAGAAAATAGTCCCAGATCAGAGCCTTGTCGCTGGCCTTTCCAAGGGCTCTGACATGATGGATTCGCCAACCATTGACGTCGTCGTGAATTTTTGACGATTTTACGGTCCCTTTGCGTTCCTCCAGTGCGGCCTGCACTTCTGCCACATATTCCTGCTCCGACGTGAAATCTCCGGCCGGAACAGCAGGGGAGGGCGAGATATTGCATTGAGCTACCAGGGCTCCGTCATGCACCATTCTCAGCATCGTCATTTCGGCCGTTTCATGGAAAACGTGCCAGTCGCGATTGTGCAGCATCAGGACCCGCCCGGGCGTCGCCAGAGTCAGCAATAGTTGTCGTGCATCCGGAGCACTGTCCGGCATTGTTTCCGGAATGCTGCTGGTGGATTGCGGAGTCGTTTGAGTCCATGTGATCGTCGCCTCGACATTCAGGCCCGGACTGAACGGTCCAGGCTCACGCTTTTCGGACTGGACCGCATTGAATGATCGGATGAACTGACCGGCGCGATCAAATGTGAGTTCCCCCTTCAATGTCACCTTTGTTGCGGAACCTGTGACGGCACCTTCGGTCGTGCCCTCAAAAGCGACTACAGCTTCACTGGCTGTGAGAGACTGCAGTTGGCAGATTGCCGCTTGCGACACCGCGGCATCGACGCCGACCAGCATCGGCATGACCCATGAATCGGTGTTCCATTTTTCGTGCTTGTCTTTCAGATTCCGTGCCGGAAGCAACCCCGTCACAACAATCGGATCACATGGAAATTGCAGCAGATCCACCTGCGGTCGTGTGAGTCGCACATCGGGACTCAACTGGAGCAACTGATGTTCCCCGCCGTAGACCTGGATCAGGTGCGTTTGCGCTGGCAGTACTACGGATGTCTTGTGATCCTTGCCAACAATTGATTCCGTTTCGGCCGTTGCAAAACGTCGAATGGCCCGCAGCGCCAATGGCCCCGTCGCGTCGAAAAGAAATCTCCGCTGATCGAACACGAATTTTCCAGAACTGTTCAGATTCCATTCGGACGGACCATTCGGCGAAGGCGTAAGGAGCTTGCCCTCAATTTTTAGAGCGTATTCAACTCGCGTCGTACGTGTTGGATCGGCAGGGTCAGCCAGAAAGATCTCGTCCACAACAGTAACGCCCGTTTTTTCGTCCGCCCTCGAATTGTGCGACAGCCATATGGCGATCAGAACTATGGAGTACATCGACACTAACTCGGGGCGCCAGCGAGGCGTCTTCACTCTCGGCCCCGTTGTCCCGTTTTGAAGTTGCGCATGACAGGCCCGGAGGGCCGACATATCCAATGCCGGTGGCGTGAGCCACCGGTACACGAGAATCAAAAATCTGAGGCCTGAAGGGCCGGCACAACGGCGATTGTCTCGGCCCTTCAGGCCTGAATCACTGTATTTTCCGCATTCCGGTGGCTCACGCCACCGTCTGACGATGTGCCGGGCTTCCAGCCCTAACAAAATGCGCAACTTCAAAATTGTCGCGTCAGGTTGGTAGATTCTAATCCGCCACTTTCCAAAGCTGACAATATTTGTCGCCAATAACAGTCCGGTCGTCAGGCAACCCGTCCATTTGCTGCAGCCATCCTTAGTCATCACTCCGCCACTCCAATTGGCCCTGAAATTTTGCGTTCAACCGTCTCGCATGCGTTCACGACGCACCGAGACGCAAACTCCGACGCATCTTTCCGAGATTCCCGAATCCCCGCAAGTGCGGTTTGAGCCTGTCTGTCGCATTAATGCATGTTCATCGCCATTGCGTTTGCGTCAGGACTTTCAAATCACGTCTGCACCCGGCCTGGCGGTCATAGCCCGAGCAGATACATATTGAGATCTGCAATATCGCCGGGCGGGATATCTTTCAACAGACCGGATGGCATCAGTGAGTTGCGTTGCAGCACTTTGCTTTCCATGTCAGCAGCTTCGATACGATACGTCTTGTGTTCCGCATCCCGAAGCAAGAGTCCATCGACGGATTCATAGACAATCAACCCAGTGTAAACTTTACCAGATTTCGTTTCGATCGATGTCGTTTGATAACGCGGTGAAATATCTCGATTGGGTTCCACGATCGCTGCGAACAGATCATGGCGAGAAAATCGTTTCGTCACGCCATTCAGATCCGGTCCTAATGCCTGGCGTCCGCCGTGGCAGCGGGCACAGGCGAGGCGTTCGAACAGTCGTCGTCCGCTGTCGGCATCACCGGCGCTCCAGTCGACTGTTTCAAGACTCAACAGGACTTTCTGAGCCACATCGGACGTCTGTGGCGGGCGATAATCGGGATAACGCTGTTCAAGCCACGTGTGCCAGAGTTGCATGGATTCGGGTTGCAGGCGATATCCGTCTTCTCCGAAGGCGAACTGATGCGACTGTGATGTGTTATTCTGCAGCAACCGCATGGCGATCTCACGCAACTGAAATTCACGCTTGTCATTCATGAGCCGTCTGGCCGCTGCCAGCAACTGAAACTGTTCTGCCGCATCATTGCTGCGGGGGAGTTTGACGAGAGCTTTCAGGCACGCTTCAACAGCGTTCAGTTGAGCCGATTCTAGGCCGGACAGCAGGATCTCACGATCCTCTTTGGTGGCCTTGTCGGCAATTGTAATCAAAACGGAATCGCGAACAGAAAGATTGTCGAGTTGTTCGCGGAGCAGAGCAAGGTGTTCGGGTTGGGCCGACTCGCCGATGGTGAAGACGACGTCGTTTGACCATTTGTATTCAGGATCGGCCTGAATGGTCCTCACAAGTCCTTCGATGGCTTTCGGGATTGATGCTTGTGGCACTTCCGTCAAAAACAGCACATGGCCTGGTTCACCAAATCCTGGTTGTTCGGTCAGCAGCGTGGGCAAGGCCGGATCGACTTTGAACAGAGCTTTGTAGAGTTCGCCGATACGATCGTCCCAGTTTGTGTCCTGTTTGAGTCTGTACCTGCGAATCTTGATATCGATGCCCAGAAGCGCCTTCGCGGTCGCCACGCTTTCCTCATAGGAACGTTCGATGTCGAACTGACTGATGGCGGCAAGGCGATGAATGTCGTCCGCCGGAAGAGTCGAATCGGTAATGCTCACCAGCAGCCGCGAAAATAAATCGCGATTGAACGGTGTCGTCATGGCAATCAGGCGTATAAGTTCGTGATCGAGTAACGCATCACCTGAAGGAAACGCTGCCGCCACTTTAGTCATGATCGGATTGAGTTCACGCTCAAGCGACGTCAGCGGTAAGGCCGGTGCATACCCATCAAACATCGCGGGCCTGTCCCTGGCTGGGCCAACGTCACCGAGCGTTATTTGCAGAATTCGAACTGCGTCGTAACGATCTTCACTCGACGACGTCTCGGATACAAGCACGTCTGCCGCAACCACTGCTGAAGACGGACTTTGCAGCCGCGAACGTAGACAGCGTCCCATTTGAAACCACATCAGGGCTCGCAAATTTCCCGCCACCGCCTTTCCTAATGCGTTGCATTGTTCATCGCTCATGCGCGAAATCAGCAACGCGGCCGAAAGCCGCACGGTGCGATCATCTGACGTGAAAGCAGCCGCAATCGGTGGCCCTGTGGCGATGAATGTGACGCTCGACGTGGCCGACGTAAGCGCCTCCAACGCAAACCGCTGCACGAAAGGATCGCGATCGGTGATCAGCTTGCGCAGGACTTCTGTATCCGGCGACTCCGGGCGACTGCGTCCAACCGCCCATGCCGTTCGCGCGCGGACAAAAATTGATCCGGTCAACGTGAGTTTTGATGCTGTTACAGCGTCAAGTCCACCGAATATTTCGACCAGAATCTCGATCGCCCGCAGTCGTTCGGGCACTCGCCGAGTTTCCATTAGCGCGGCTTCGCGGAAAACGTCTGGTCCCAGCGATTTTGCCAGCGGCACCCATTTCGCACGCGACCAACTGCTGTTGGGTTGCGGCGCATCCAGAACCGCATTCAGCTCTTGTGAGCCGACATTCGTTCGCGCTGCAACGGGCGGAGATGCTGGAAGATTGCTGACAATTCTAAACACACTGCCGCGCGTTCCGCGACCTCCAACGCTGACGAACAGGCTACCGTCCGGAGCGACTTCGATGTCTGTCGGAGCGAATCCAAATTGATCACGACCCTCAGCAAATACAAAGCCGTCTTTTTTCCATCCTGAACCTTCCTGAGTCAGCGGAACGGTTAGAATCCGGCCCATAGTCCAATCCAGCATAAACAACGCACCATGGTACTGCTGCGGAAACTGATGATGCTGATAACAGGTGACACCCGTGGGCGACCCGCGTCCGAATGTTGCCAGCACCGGAGGCATGTCCGGATAACCAGGAGGCCGTTTGAGCCCCGCCGTGACATAGCCAGCGTTCGACATTGGCAAAATATGAAACACCTGCGTCGGCAGATACCAGGGCAATGAGATATCTCGTTCGTCGTCGCTGTCGTACGTGAAGAAGTCACCCGCACCGTTGAACGTAAAATCATAAGCATTGCGGAATCCATCGCTGACAATCTCGCCACCGGAGAGATCTGGTTTCAAACGCAGCAGTGTTCCCGACACCGGCGTCCTGATCGGCGATGTCGGAACGGTTGCGTACGCTGCTGTGACGCCGGCAGAATTGCCTGCCATAACATACCACCACCCATCCGGTCCTTTTTGAATCGAATGCGCATGATGTTCGCCGCCGGCTGAGATCTTCAAAAACACCTGCGGTGGTCCGTCGGCAACGTCGTCCTGATTGTCGTCCCGAAAGATCTGTAGCCCCTTATCGCCCGAACACAACAAACTGGAGCCTAGGAAGAACATGCCCTGCGATCCCGTGTCCGGCTTGTCGGCAAACTGCTTGAACGTCTCGGCGCGTCCGTCATTGTCGCTGTCGATCAGGATTCGAACATAGCCGGGCCCGGAAACGACGACGCGGCCTTTCGAATCGATAGTCATGGAATGCACGTCGTGTGCCAGATCGTCGTCGGCATACAATTCGACGTGAAATCCATCGGGCACTTTGATCCCATCGACGACGTTTGCAGAATCCTGAACAGTGGCTGAAATCGGCGGCACCGCCTGTTCGTCAGCCTGAAGAATTTCGAAGGAAGCACAAAATATCGTTGCCAGAATGACAACAATCCAAGGACCACGCCGGTGGTGAACGACATTTCGTCGGGCCATGAGAACATTCGATCCTGTTGAGTCATCATGGCTCATCTGCAAGTCGCTCCCTGAATTCCGAAATGTCCAGTCGACAAGTCCTTCGTGCTGCAACAATCAAGTGCCTGAGAGAACCCGATGTTGGGAGAAGGCAAGGCTCCTGCCGAGCCGAATGCTCACACGCATGCAGCAACGGTCGGCACATGATAGATGATGAGCCGATTTGATTGCAGTCCAGGTTGGCAGGACAAGTTCGCAGCCATGATTTACGAGATGGCGGATCAAGTCTCGTCGCTTCATGGTTGAATGGCAACTTCTTCATAGAATTCACCCGCCGCTTCGCGGGCGTCTTCCCGATTCATTTCGAGAGCCTCACTCAGTGCCTCGCGCAAATTGGTGATCAATTCCTCACGAGTAGCACCTTGAGAATTGACCCCCGGTACTTCTTCGATCCAACCGATCCACTAGGAACCGTCCTGTCGGATCACAGCATTGTAACTGGGAGGAATCATGGATAGTTGCTTCTCATTTGAGCTGTATAGAAAACACAGTCAGTCACCGGCCACTGGCCACTGGCCTTGCAGCGCTCACAAGTCATGAAAACTCATATTGCCGCTGAGCAGCTCGCCCGTGAGTGAACTGCGATCACGTCAGGCAGGCGTTGTCTCCTTCGCTTCGGACTCGTCAAGGCATTTGTCGATCTGGCGGACGGCCTGACGCAGGCGCTGGCTGTTTTCCACAATTGCCATCCGGAGAAAACCTTCGCCTTCGGCACCGAAGCCACGGCCAGGGCTGACCGCGACGCCGCCTTCGTTGAGCAGTTTCATCGCGAATTCGATGGACCCCATTTTCTTCCACAGTTCCGGGATTTCTGCCCACACAAACATGCCGGCTTTCGGCGGCTGTACATTCCAGCCAATGCGTTTCAGACCTTCACACAGCGCATCACGCCGCACCTGATATTCCGCCGCCATGCGATCGATCGCGGGATCACAGTGCCGCATTGCGACGATCGCGGCAATCTGAATCGGCTGAAAAATCCCATAGTCGTAATACCCCTTGATCGTCGCTAGGGCGCGGACCATTTCGCGATTCCCGCAGCAGAATCCAATCCGCCAGCCGGCCATGCTGTAGCTTTTGCTCATCGATGTCAGTTCGACGCCGACATCCAGCGCGCCAGGAGTCGCAAGAAAACTTGGTGCCTTGTAGCCGTCGTAGCAAATGTCTGCGTAGGCAAAGTCACTGATGACAAGGAACTTGTGCTTTTTGGCCAGTCGTACCAGCTCAACAAAGAAGTCCTGCTCAATCACGGTCGATGAGGGATTGTGGGGGAAATTGACGACGACGACTTTGGGTTTCGGCATCAGATGCTCACAGGTGTAAGCAATGTTGCGCAGAAATTTTTCCGGATCGCGCACATCGAGAGCGATGACATTTCCGGAGGCCAGCATTACGGAATAGACGTGAATCGGAAACGAGGGTGCCGGTACAATCGCCGTGTCGCCGGGCCCCATGAGCGCCAGACACATGTGACTGAAGCCTTCCTTGGATCCGAGGCAGGCCAGAACTTCATCATTGGCATCCAGACGCACGCCGTACCGCTTCAAATACCGCGCAGACACTTCCTTACGAAGATTGCCGATGCCGTTGGAAACGGAATAGCGGTGATTGCGGGGATCTGCCAGAGCTTCTTCAATCTTCTGAACGATCAACGGATCCGGCGGATCGGTCGGATTACCCATACCCAGGTCGATCACGTCCACGCCAGCGACGCGAAGCTGATACTTCCGCTTGTTGATCGTTCCGAAGAGGTAAGGTGGCAGACGCCGAACCCGATCGGCGACCGGAATAGTAAATGGATTGTCTTCAAAGAGTACTTCAGATTCGCTGCGCATGTTCTTGTTCCGTGGGATCGTCAGCCAGCACCGCACGGTGCTTTCTGGAATATTCAACCGACCTCGAGTTTGTGGAAGGGCGACATTCTAAACAGAGAAAAGGTTCCTCGCGATGGCAGCTTTCAAGCTGTTTTTGGGTTGTTATCAACGGGAAAGCCATTTTTCTGCATTTCCGGCCTTAGAACCCCTTACAAAACCTCCGGCTCACGCAGGTCTTGTCAGGGGTTCTTAATCAAAGACAAACAGCCCGACGTTTGCCGAAGCGAACGCGGGCTGTTTATCCCGAAACGGGAGACTGTTTGATGATCGGAAAGGCGTCAGCCCCCGGTGTGATTGAAACGGCCAGCTACGATTAGTAGTGGTTACCGTTGCCTTTTTCGCCCTGAGCTGGTGAGTTGCAGGTGATATCGCAACCATTATCGCATTCGTCCTAGAAGTCCAGAAAGGTGCTGGCCGCGACATTCTGATCGGCGGAACGGGCATCGACCTCCTCAATGGCGGCACCGACGAGGACATTCTTGATCGCCGGTCGAACGACCAGCGACGCATTGTTCAGCAATCTGAACGATCTTCGCACGGGTTGGATTTCCGCCAATCCGTATGCGACGCGAATTGCCAGCCTGCGTTCGGGGGTTGGAGTATCAGTCGCTTCACTCAAGGCGAAAGTCCACGTGTTGAATGATGCAGCAGCCATCGACACACTCACCGGCGGCGGCGATCTCCTGAACCTGCGTCGGTGTGTCCAGGGAGACTCTCAATCAACTATGGTTGCCGGGGCTGATCGTCCAGCGATAATCTGAGTGCCGCGGGAGCCCACGCCGGCACCATCGGGTTTTTCGGATAAACCGGCTGCACCCGCTGGTAAGGTTCATTCATGGACGGCCGAGGATCCAGGTCGCCCTTGTTTGGCCAGAGGGACATCGCCCGTTCTGCCTGGGCGGTGATGGTCAGCGAGGGGTTCACCCCAAGATTGGCGGACACCGCAGCGCCGTCTACCACATGCAGGCCGGGGTAAGCATAAACACGAAGGTAAGGATCCACCACTCCGTTTTCGATCGAGTCTCCAATAGGGGCACCGCCCAGAAAGTGGGCCGTTAGCGGAATGTTGAAAACATCATTCCATCCTCCGTAAGCCTCTCCCCCAATGTACCTGGCGATTCGTCTAACGACTTCATGGCCGGAAGGAATCCAGGTCGGGTTCGGCTTGCCATGGCCCTGTTTGGTAGTGAATCGTCGCCCGAACCATCCGCGTTTGGTGTAGCAGGTAATCGAATTGTCATGGGTTTGCATGACCAGGGCAATGATGGTCTGCTCCGACCATTTTCGCAGGCTTAGGTTTCGCAAGACTCTGGCCGGATGCCGCAGAAACTCCCGCAGCCACGTCACAATTGGGAAGCGACCGCCTCCCTGGGCAAGGGCCGTAGTCAGCAGGCCCATCGCATTGCTGCCCTTGCCATAACGCACCGGCTCGACATGTGTTTGTGGGTCCGGGTAAAACGAGGAAGAGATGGCGACACCGCGGGTAAAGTCTTTGTCCTTGCGAAAAGTACGAGCCCCCAGGATGGCCTCGGAATTGGTTCGAGTCAATTCGCCCAGGCGGGGAGATAACCTGGAAAGATGACCTTCATCCCGCATCCGATGAAGAAGTTTTTGTGTGCCCATCGTGCCTGCCGCAAACACGACCTGACCTGCCGTGAAAGTTCGACATCTTTTATTGATCCATTTTCCTTTGAACAGGCGGTCGCTTTGCACTGTATCAATTGCATAGCGGCCATCTTCCAATGGGCGAACCGTGGTAACCGTGGTCAGCGGATGCACGGTAGCGCCGCCACGCTCAGCCAGGTACAAATAATTTTTCAGCAGCGTGTTCTTGGCATTGTGCCGGCAACCGGTCAGGCATTCTCCACACTGTATGCAGCCACGTCGTGGCGGACCGACACCTCCGAAAAAAGGGTCTTCGGTCTCGACACCTGGTTCCCCGAAAAACACCCCGACAGGTGTGGGGCGGAAAGTGTTCTCGACTCCCATCTCTTTGGCTACCTCCCGCATGACTTCATCCGCAGGCGAGATGCCCGGCGTCGGCACCACTCCCAGCATGCGGCTGGCCTGATCATAAAAGGGGGCCAGTTCGGCTTGCCAATCCGTAATGTGTTGCCACTGTGGATCTGAAAAGAAAGACTGCGGAGGAACATATAGAGTATTGCCATACACCAGGGAGCCACCACCGACGCCAGCGCCTGAAAGGATCATGACATTTTTCAACAGCGATATCCGTTGGATGCCAAAGCATCCCAGAAGGGGAGCCCACAGGAATGAGCGTAAATCCCAGGAAGTTCGCGGAAAGCTCTGTTCATCAAAGCGGCGGCCGGCCTCCAACACTGCCACGCGATAGCCCTTCTCCGTCAGGCGAAGCGCCGCGGTGCTGCCCCCAAAACCACTCCCGATGATAACCACGTCAATCACCTTGTCCGCGTCCCCTTGTCGGACCTTGACAGGATCCCTGCTGTCGACAGCCTGATCGATCTTTCGCTCGTTAGTCTTAAAGGCAAACTCGTTTTGTGTGGATTGCATTCGAGTACTCAATGGTTATCGCCGTTAACCATTTTGGCGGGAGTATGTTGATGTCGCTCCAATATGCTATGGAAAGTACCCGTCCGATGTGAATCCCCGAGCGACAGATTCTCATACGGCAAACAAAAAACGCGGTGGCCGAAACCACCGCGTCCTTGATCACAGAATTCTCTGTCGGTTCGCAATTAAGGTGTAGTAGTCGCTGCCGCCGCACCACCAGATCCACCAGCGGACGAAAGTCGCGGAGACGGAGCGCTGGCGTTATACATCGAATTAATTACCTGAATTTCGGAAGCCGCGCGGCTGTGCTGCTGACATTCGCGAAGTGAAACAGGGACGTCGTTGTTGCCATTCGAAATTGATGCGATTGCGGCATTGACAATTTCCATCCGAACGGCGTCCATCCCCGCGTCGTGCGTTGATTGCACGTAGACAGCGCGACGTTCCGGTGGAACGACGTAGACGATGCGTTCCAGATGCAGCTCACCGGCGTGAGTCAGTTGATTGGTGGACGGGTCGAAGTGGCGATCGTAGATCGTGGTCTCTTCCTGCCATCCCAGTGACGTCTGCATGTCCATCATGTTACGAACCGCTGCGCGATCCTGACAGACGTACGGCAGGGGCCAATAGTGTTCACTGTGATACGTGTGCGAAAATTGCTGCGGAGGCTCAGTTGATCGCGGACTTGCCGGCCAGATCTTGCCCTTCTTGCACTTTTGACGCTGACCTGGCGGGAGCAGAGCTTTTTCAGCCCACCATTCATCTGAGCCAGGTTCGTGGCAACTGGTTTTGTCTGTATGTCCGAAAAACTGCGGACCAGCTGCACAGCCCTGGATCGCTCCGGCCATCAACAAGGTCAGCGGAAAAGCTAGCTTCCTCATGGCACAATCCACTCGTAACGCTGAGGTAAAATTCACAACACTGACCTCCAAGTCAGCCACCACAGTGTTCGGCAGATTTCGCGTGTTGACGTCAGCTGCGCAGGATCCCACTGAGGATTCATTATTCTGTTTCGGCGATTGACCTTGCAGCATTACAGTGAATCCGCACACAGCGCTCCAATCTATCCTTATATGCGTCGGAAAAACGGGAACGCCCGCAATAATACCCCCAGCTTCCCGTCACAGAGGCCTTGGTTGTTTCCTTCGATCGAACGAGGCCAGCAACGAAAATTTTTCCATCGTTTCGGAACAGGGAATGCAATTTCTGGCGAACGGCTGCTATTCTTTGCAGGTCATCACATGTTTCAACGATTCTTCCGGGGCGTATAAGCGATGCGACCCAGTCCTGTCATCTTTTTTAATCGACCATAAGATTCTAATGATTTTTCTGCTCGACAATTATGATTCGTTTACTTTTAATCTTGTGCAGCGGATTGGTGAGATCGATCCGGCTGCAGAAATTCGCGTCGAACGAAATGATCAGATTTCCATCGAGCAGATTGAATCCATGCGTCCCGAACGCATTATCATTTCGCCCGGTCCCTGCACACCGTCCGAAGCTGGGCTCTCGCGAGAACTCATCGCACACTTCGGCCCGAAGATTCCTGTACTCGGCGTGTGTCTTGGCCACCAGTGTATTGCGGAGGTCTACGGTGCAAAGGTTGTGCGAGCAGATCGGCTGATGCACGGGAAGACGTCCATGATTTCACATACGGGTCAAGGCGTCTTTGCAAATCTGCCCAATCCGTTTCAGGCGACGCGTTACCACAGCCTGATCGTGCCAAAAGACACGGTTCCGGATTGTCTGACGGTGACCGCATGGGTGAATGACGACGGTCAGTCATTCGAAGTGATGGGTCTGGAACACAAAGAATTTCCGGTTCACGGTGTTCAGTTTCATCCTGAAAGTTTTCTCACCGAGCACGGTTACGAACTGCTGCGAAATTTTTTGCAGTTATAAGCCTTTCACAATGTCGCCTGAATACTCATGCTTCCCACAGGGATTGACCGTGCTGAAATCACCTGCATTATCTGCCTACGAGGGCATGCATGCGACCGTCATGGGTCTGGGGCGATTTGCAGGCGGTGTCGCAGCGGCCAGATTTCTGGCTCAACACGGCGCAGTCGTCACAGTCACAGATGTTCGCAGCGCCGACGATCTTGCGGATTCCCTCGCGATGTTGTCCGAGTTGCCAGTCGTCCGATTTGCATTGGGTGGCCACCCGGAAGATGTGCTTGCTGATTGCCAGCTGCTGGTTGTCAATCCGGCAGTGCGGCCTGACCATCCCCTCGTGGCTCTGGCCAAATCCCGGCAGATTGATGTGACAACCGAGATCGAATTATTCCTGCGTCACAATCCAGCGTCGGTGATCGCAGTCACAGGCAGCAACGGTAAATCCACCACGACGGCGATTATTCATCACTTGCTGCTGCATGCAAATCCTGATTTCAAGGGCAAGATCTGGCTCGGCGGAAATATAGGGATCAGCCTGCTGGATCAGGTTCAGACAATTCAGCCACAGGATATTGTCGTCCTCGAGTTGAGCAGTTTTCAACTGCATCTGCTTGCCCCAAAAAAATGCCTTCGTCCGAACATTGCGGTGCTAACAAATTTCTCGCCCAATCATCTGGACTGGCATGGTTCAGAATGTGAGTATCGCAAAGCCAAGCAGGCAATTTTTAACGCTCAATCTTCTGAAGATGCCGCCATTATTCCGGACGACACGAATTCAGAACGGGACGCAAACCAGGGGTCATGGCGGGTTCGCGGCAGTCGGCTGCGATTTGGTTTAATCGATCACGGCGACGACGGAGCTTTTCTCGAATGCGGAATGTTGATCCTGCGAAGCCACTTCTTTGAAGACGCCATTCGATTTACCGTGCCGCCACAACTCCCCGGTCAGCATAATCAATTGAACATCGCTGCCGCCGCATGTGCCGCCTGGCTGGCTGGAGCCGACTCAACACTATTCTGCACAGCACTGCAGACCTTTCGAACGTTGCCGCATCGCCTGCAACTTGTGACGGAGCAAGCCGGACGGCAGTTCTGGAACGATAGCATTGCCACAACACCGGAATCCGCAATCACGGCGCTGCAAGTTTTTCATGGACGCATCATCCTGCTCGCGGGCGGATACGACAAAGGACAGGATCTCGCTGATTTCGCCGCAGAAATCAAATCTCGCGTCGCCGCAGTGGTGTTGATGGGACAAACCGCGTCTGTTCTTTTTCAATTACTCACGAACGAACCGTCCGAGCTGCAAATCAGAATTGAGACCGACTTTCGGGATGCCTTTCGGAGTGCGGTTGCGTTCAGCCAGCGAGGCGATATCGTTCTGCTTTCTCCGGGCTGTGCAAGCTACGGATGGTTTCAGGATTTTCGAGAACGCGGGGACCTTTTCTCCGCGCTGGCAAGGGATTGGAGCCCGGACACATGACTCAACGATCGCCGAAGATATCGGGATACATGGCACTGCTTGGCATACTGACATTCATCGGATGCGGCAAAACGGAACAGCAGTCTACATTGACTGCTGCCGAACAGGCACGTCGCGCGGCTGAGAACAACACAACGACTCTGCGAGCCGATCCCACGGCACTCCGCCAGCAGCTTGGGGCCAATGAGATGGCGAAGTTTCTGGTCGAGGGAAACGACGTAGTCGAAGCCGATCTGTTTCGTTCCGGACTGCGTTCCGTTGAGCCGCTGAAGGGGCTACCGCTTCGAGGCCTCGATCTTGGCTTCACTTACGTTTCTGATTTGTCGCCGCTGACCGGCATGCCACTGGAAAACCTGGTACTTGAAAACACCAACGTTGCCGATCTGTCGGCTTTGAAGGGGATGCCTTTAAAAGTTTTGAAAATCCAAAACACCAAAGTGACCGACTTCGGATTTCTGGATGGCATGAAGCTGACGCACTTCAACGTCCTCAATCTGGCGTTCAGCGATCTGAACGTCGTTCGAGATATGCCACTGAATACGCTGTGGCTGACCGGTTCAAAAGTCACCGATCTGACGCCGCTTTCCAGTTCCAGACTGGTGAGTCTGGACATTGAACGAACCGATATCAGTGATCTCGGGCCGCTGGCGACGATCTCTGCATTAAAGCGGCTGAATATCGCGAACACGCCGGTGACGGACTTAAGTCCACTCGCAGGTCTGAGCCTTGAACGTATTGTGCTATCGCCGGAACGCATTCGTGCCGGAATCGAAGCCATTCGCAATATGAAGAGCCTTGTCTATATTCAGACAACTGTTGATCAAAACCAAGCAGCCGACGAATTCTGGAAACGATATGATCTTGGCATCTGGGATGATTCTAAGCAGTCGTCCTCGACCGACGCTGAACCGGCAAAAGAAGCGACTCAGTTGATCGAAACACCGTCCAGTGAACCAGCAGCACAGACGCCGTAATGTCTCAGGGGGGAATTGTGAGTCAGCAAGTCGTTCGACAAATTATTGCCAACGTCGAATCAGCGGTGCTTGGAAAATCTACCACCGTAAGATTGTCAGTAGTCACGCTCTTGGCTGGTGGCCACATTCTGCTGGAAGACGCTCCGGGACTTGGAAAAACGTCGCTGGCCCGAGCCCTCGCGAAAACGCTTGGGTGCGGATTCACACGGATGCAATTCACTCCGGACCTGCTTCCCAGCGATATTCTGGGCGGCAACGTCTACCGACCGGGGACCGGCGACTTTGAATTCCGCCCCGGCCCGATTTTCACCAACGTGCTGCTGGCGGACGAAATCAACCGCACTACTCCCAGAACCCAGAGTGCGCTTCTGGAAGCGATGAGCGAGCGGCAGGTGTCGATCGAGGGCACGACGCACAAACTGCCCGATCCGTTTCTCGTGATCGCCACTCAGAATCCTTTTGAGTTCGAAGGCACTTATCCGCTTCCGGAGAATCAACTGGATCGTTTTATGATGTGTCTAAGCATAGGTTATCCCGATCGTAAATCCGAACTGGAGATTTTGAGTCGCCATCGTGATGGGCAGCCTGTCGATTTGCTGACCGCCTCCGCTACAGCTGCTCAGGTTCAGGATCTGCAGCGCCAGGTTCAAACAGTGAATGTCGATACGTCGCTTTCTGAGTACATGCTGGAGATCATCGGACGTACACGGGCCAACAGCGAACTGACACTCGGCGTGAGTACCCGCGGCGCGCTGACGTGGTATCGCGCTGCTCAGGCGATGGCGCTTGTTTCGGAGCGCAACTATGTCATCCCCGATGACATCAAAGAAACAGCACTGCCTGTGCTCGCGCATCGCGTGGTGTGCCGAGGTGCTTTGCGAGAAGGTCATCGTCAGCGTGCCTCACAGATTCTGAGGATGATCATGGACAGTGTAGCGGTGCCGTCGTGACGAATACTGTGACACCATTTGCCGACGTTAAAACCGCCGTCATGATTGTTGATCACGGCTCACGGCGAGCTGAAAGCAACGCGATGTTGCATCAGGCGACCGAACGCTTCGCCGCCGATTCGCAGTATGAAATTGTCGAACCAGCGCACATGGAACTGTCAGAACCCTCAATCGCCACTGCATTCGATCGCTGCGTCCAGCGTGGTGCGATGCGGGTGATCGTGTTTCCTTATTTCCTGTCTCCCGGTCGACACTGGACAGAAGACATTCCCACACTCGTGGCTAAAGCGTCCCGGCAACATCCAAACATCGAGTGGCTCGTCACGGCTCCGTTCGGCCTGCACCCCGATATGAACGCCATCATCAGAGATCGGATAGAACGCTGCCTCCGAAACGCATCAGCGCCGATCAATGATTCAGCCCCGCTCGGCTGCGACATCTGCCATGGTACCACCGGTTGCCAGTTTGTCAGAACTCAAGTTCCGGGTTGATTGCTGGAGCGGGAGTGCACCTAATGAAACGTCACCAGCGTGATCCATTCGGGTATCGAACACATCCTCACAGAGGAAAGCGAGCTGACATGAGTTACATACGTTCCAGACGGCTGATGGTCTGCTGTCGATTGTTTTCTGTGATGGCGCTGCTGGGTTTGTCGCTGCCATCAGATGTGTCGGCAGATGATACTGTCACAGTGCTGCGAGACGAGTTTGAAGCATTGCCGACCGGACCGCTGTCGAAAGTGCTCTGGGCGCGTGCCGAGTATCACTACCTGCCTGAATCCGAACCGAAGGGCCCGTGGAGTATTTCGTGTTACAGCTCGGCACTCGGTTCTCAAAGAGCCTGGAAAGTCGTCGAGCACGCAGGCCGAAATTCCCTGCTGCAGATCTATACACCAGGCAGTGCTGACAGGCATGTTCATCCGATGGTCGTCGCCGGCGATCCGCTCTGGAAAGACTATGTGCTGAATGTCACACTGGCTCCACTGTCCCGGGAACGTCGCAGCGGTGTGATATTCCGCATGAGGAACGATCGGTGCTATTATTTTTTTGGCGTCGAGGATCATCAGGCTGTCCTGAAGATGGTGCAGCACGAAACCAGCTTCCGAACCCCGTTTGAGATTATTCTTGCGAAACAGGCGATCGAATGGTTACCCGGAGAAGATCTGCCCGTACGGATTCAGGTCGATGGCCCACACATCACGGCGTCGGTCAAAGGTCAGCAGGTTGCAGATCTGCAGGACTCGACCTACGCCCTTGGGCGGATCGGACTCACCTCCGATATTCCAACGCGGTTCAGCAGTGTTGAAGTTACGATGACACCCGCCGACAAGCAGACGCTGGACGCCGGCATTCAGGACCGAGAAGCAACGGAAGCTCGTCTGCAGGCCGCTAATCCTGCCATGACGTTATGGAAAAACATTTCGCTGGGTGACTTCGGTGTGGGGCGCAACCTGAGATTCGGCGATCTCAACCAGGATGGACAGATCGACGTACTGGTCGGTCAAATGCGGCATTACGGTCCCAAGGACAAGTTCAGTGAACTGAGCTGTTTGACGGCCATTACGTTCGATGGCCGGATTCTGTGGCAGAAGGGCGAGCCGGACCCCTGGAAAGATCATCTCACCAATGACGTCGCCTTTCAGGTTCACGATCTTGACGGCGACGGTCGTAATGAAGTGATCTACACGATGGATCAAACGATCCATGTTGCCGACGGTGCGACAGGTGAGACGAAGATTCACGCTCCTACTCCCGTTGGAATTCCAGATGCCAGATATCCCCAGAAATTTCCCCGAATTCTGGGGGATTCTTTGTTCTTTGCTGACCTGCGAGGAAACGGTCGGGCCGACCATCTGGTACTCAAGGACCGTTACACCAATTTTTGGGTTATCAATTCGTCGCTGCAAACACTTTGGCACGGCTCCTGTACGACCGGGCATTATCCATGGGCCATGGACATGGACGGAGACGGACAGGAGGAACTGTTTGTGGGATACTCCCTGTTCGATGACGATGGCACGAAACTATGGTCACTGGATTCGCAAATTAAGGACCATGCCGATGCCGTGACTGCGGTGGATCTGCACCCCGAAAAACCCGGCGAAGTTCGTGTGCTGTGCGCAGCGAGTGACGAAGGATTCTACATCGCAGACGTCAAGGGTAACATTTTAAAGCGTCATCGGATCGGCCATGCTCAAAATCTAACGGTGGCCAATTTTCGTTCCGATCTGCCCGGGCTGGAAATCCTGATTCATAACTATTGGGGCAATCAGGGCATCGCACATTTTTACAACGCGGAAGGCGAACTCTATCACGACTTCGAACCCTCGAACCATGGCTCGGTCTGCCTGCCGGTCAACTGGACGGGCAACGACGAAGAGTTCTGGTGTCTGTCACCGAATACAAAATACGGCGGTCTGTACGACGGTCTCGGCAGACGAGTTCTGAAGTTTCCGGCAGACGGACATCCGGACATGTGCTACATGGTTCTGGACGTCACGGGCGATTGCCGCGACGAAATCATTGTCTGGGATCCCTTCGAATTGTCTGTCTACACGCAGGCCGACTCGCCTCGTTCCGAACGTTTGTATCGTCCCGTCCGGAATCCGCTGTTTAACATCTCGAACTACGGTGCGATGCGATCAATCCCAGGATGGTCTGGTCCGGAGTCGCTGTCCGCAATTGATACCTCCGGCTTTCGCAGCAGTGCTCAGCACTGGCGAGATATTCGCGATGAAAAGCGATTCATCAAAGTCCTCCCGGATCAGGCGTCGTACGCCCCGGAACAGGTGCGAGAAATTGTTGCCAACATCCGGCTGTTTCAGCGCGACAACGGCGGCTGGCCGAAGGACTATGACATGACGGCCATGCTGTCAGACGAGCAGCGGAGCATCGTCGAAGCGACACGCACAAACAACGACACGTCGTACGACAACGGCAACATCTATTCGCAGGTCGATTATCTCGCGCGGGCTTTCAGTCAGTCGGGTGAACCTGAGTGGCGATTGGCCTGTGAACGCGGGTTCGATTTCATGCTCCGTTCACAGTATGAGCACGGTGGGTTTCCTCAGCGGTTTCCGGAGCCAAACAGTTTCCATGCTCATATCACATTCAACGATGGTGTCATGATCGGAATTCTGAACGTGTTGCAGGACGCTGCGGAACGGAAGCCGCACTTTGAGTGGCTCGACGAAGACCGGCGGGATCAGGCTCGTAAAGCCGTTCGTCGTGGCATCGAGTGTATCCTTCGCTGCCAGATCAAAGTGGCTGGTGTCCGAACCGGTTGGTGTCAGCAGCACGATGAGATCTCTTTCGAGCCTCGTCCCGCGCGGACATTTGAATTGGCATCCATCTGCCCCCAGGAAACAACCGCCATCATCCGTTTTCTGATGCGACAGCCGAAACCGGAGACCGACACGCTGACCGCGATGGACGCCGCCGTGGCGTGGCTGAAAGACGTCCGATTGCAGGGAGTCCGTGCTGAAAGGATCAGAGCTCCACGCGAAGTGTTCCTGCGTCACACAACCGACTACGACACCGTTGTCGTGGCCGACCCCGAGGCAAAATCACTCTGGGCCCGCCACTACGAAATCGGCACCAACCGGCCCATGTTCGCCGGCCGCGATGGAATCAGGAAGTACGCACTGGCCGAGATCGAACGCGAACGCCGCACCGGCTCCGCATGGTACGGAGCCTGGCCAGCTGACCTGCTCGACGGATTTTATGACGAATGGCGTGAACGCAACGGAAATAAGGCAAGCTAGTTGATCTCGACGACGTTACTGTCGGTGTAAGTGTGATCGCGACCCGGAAGCGATTTGTCGGCGGAATAGAAGGCTTGTCCTTAGTCTTCCAGAATCGCAATCGCCCGGACCGGTGACCCGTCATGTCCGGCAATGTTCAGCGGCGTCGCGGAGAACAGGAATTCCGTACCTGGAATCTGATCCAGATTGGTCAGACATTCTACCAGCAGCACATCGTTACTCAGAAACACGACATGTGTGTCGTTCGGATTGTAGTCCACCGAGGGCGCCTCCAGCCCCACCAACTGGACTCCGCAATCCACCAGAAACTGCGCGGCATCTGGTGTGATATCAGGGAATTGAGTGAAGAAATCCGGCTGCTTCCAGTGCGATGACCATCCCGTCTGCAGGATGGCCTTTCGCGTCTGCCGAAAACGAGGTGCAGCCGTTTCCAGATCCGCTCGTTCAATCTGCGATCCGGCTGCTTTGTGACGCAGATCAACCAGCGACGCCATGCCATAGGTTCGTTCGAGCGCCACCTGATCAATTGTTTTTCCACTTCGGACAAAGTGAAACGGCGCGTCCATGTGCGTTCCGCAATGAATGTTCATGGCAAACCGACTGGCATGCACGTATCGGTCACTCGGTGTCTTGTTTCGCTCCAGCTCCAGAAACTGCACTTCGACAGCCGGGCCGCCGGGAAATGGTGGAGTCGTGTTGGTAATCGCATGCGACAGATCAATCATCCGTATGGCCATGGCAGTGTCCAGTGAGAAAAAGATTTCGTGAGTCGTTCGCGCTGGCCAACATCGAGCATTTCCCCGGGCGCCTTATGCCAGCACGCGCTCGATCACATGACCATTAACGTCGGTCAGACGGAAATCGCGGCCCTGGGAACGGTAGGTCAGGCGCAGGTGATCGATTCCCAAACAATGCAGGATCGTCGCCTGCAGATCGTGAACATGAATCGGGTCTTCCACGATATTGTAGGAGAAGTCATCCGTTTTGCCGAGCACGATCCCTGGCTTGATACCACCGCCAGCGAGCCACACGGTGAAGCATCGAGGATGATGGTCTCGTCCATAGTTCGTGGGCGACAAAGTTCCCTGAGTATAAGCGGTCCGCCCGAATTCGCCCCCGCAGACCACGAGCGTCTCGTCCAGCAACCCGCGCTGTTCCAGATCCCGGATCAGGGCGGCGCTGGCCTGATCTGTCTCAAGGGTCTTCTTTCGCAGTTTCTGCGGCAAGTCGCCGTGGTGATCCCAATCCTTGTCGAATAACTGGACAAACCGCACCCCCCGCTCGATGAGTCGTCGGGCCAGAAGGCAGTTGTTGGCGAACGATGCCCTGCCAGGCTCGGCTCCATACATCTCAAGGATGTGTTTGGGCTCTCCTCCCACATCCATCAGGTCCGGGACGGAGGACTGCATCTGGAACGCCAGTTCAAATGCGTTGATGCGGGCTTCGATCTCCGGGTCACAGGTCACTTCGAGCTTCAGCCGATTCAGGTCGTTGACCGCCGTCACGATCCGCCGCCGATCCTCACGGGAGATGCCAGCGGGATCGGCCAAGTTGATCACCGCTTCGCCCTGCGACCTGAACTGTGAGCCTTGGTGTTGTCCCGGCAGGAACCCGCTGTGCCAGTATTTCGACAGCACCGGCTGACCCCCGGGGCTGCCCACCGACAGCAGCACGATAAATGCGGGGAGGTCGGCATTCTCTGTTCCCAGTCCATACGACACCCAGGAACCGATGCACGGTCGACCAGTGACGCTGCTGCCGGTCTGCAGGAAAGTGACAGCCGGATCGTGATTGATCGGTTCGGTGTGCATCGAGCGGATCATCGTCAGCCGGTCCGCGACTTTGGCCAGTTGCGGCAACAACTCACTAAGCTCCAGGCCCGACTCTCCACAGGAAGAAAACCTAAACTGCGAACCTGCCAGAGGGAATTGGGACTGTGTGCGAGTCATGGTGGTCAGCCTCTGGGTGCCGACCACGCTCCTGGGGATCTCCTGCCCATTAAGTTCCTGAAGCTTCGGCTTCGGGTCGAACAGGTCCATCTGTGCCGGACCACCCGAGAGAAAGAGGTAGATCACATTCTTTGCGCGGGCCGGGAAGTGGAGGCCATCGGACATGTCGGCGGCCTGCGTCGATTGCGCCTTCCCTAGCATCAGAGAGGCCAGTGCCGCCGCCCCGAGGCCGCGTGTTGAATGCATCAGGAACCGTCGTCGGTGTTGGTGTTGAAAGTCGATGTTCGGATTCAAGTTCAACTTCTTCCTGCAGGCGGTGGCAAATCGGGGCTTTCGTTCGCACGGCATCTATTCTCGCGTGATCGCTTCATCGAGGTTCAGGAGTGCATTCGCCACGGTCGTCCATGCCGCGACTTCCACCGGGTCGAGGCTGACCGCTGGTACTGCGCGGCCCTGACGACTCACACTCGCCGCCGCCTGCGGGTCGTCGGTGTAGCGTTTCCACTCCGCTTGATAGAGCCGCTCCAGCACCGCTTGTTCGGATTCCGTCGGACTGCGGGTGAAGACACAGCGGTAGAGAAACCGCAGTCGATCCTTCCAGTGTGGACCGGACTCCTGGAGGCCGCGCTCAGCCAATACCCGGGCCGCCTCGATGAAGACTGGATCGTTCAATGTGACCAGTGCCTGTAGCGGCGTATTGGTCCGCGCCCGTGCCACCGTACACTCACCCCGTCCCGAAACGTCAAACGTCTGGAATGAGGGATACGGGCTGGTCCGGCGGATAAATATGTACAGCCCGCGACGGTACAAGTCGGGACCGGTTTCGACCGGCCATTTCCACTCGTTCGAGTCGTCTTCCTTGTCTCGATAGAAATGATCCGGCTGATAGGGGTACACGCTGCGACCACCGATCGTGCGGTTCAGCAGCCCCGAGGCCACCAAAGCGGCATCGCGGATTTCTTCTGCAGAGAGTCGGAATCGTGTATTGCGGGCCACGAGCAGATTGTCGGGATCGCGATCACGTAACATCCGCGACACTTTCGACGACTGGCGGTACGTCGCCGACGTCACAAGCAGACGCAGTAGCCGCTTCACATCCCATGCCGTTTGATTCGGGCCAGCGGTCTGAAACTCCACTGCGAGCCAATCGAGCAATTCGGGGTGCGTGGGGAGTTCGCCCCGCATCCCGAAATCGTCCGGAGTGCGGACAAGACCAGCACCGAAAACCTGCTTCCAGTATCGATTGACGACGACGCGGGCTGTCAGTGGATGTTCCCCACTGACCAGCCAGCGCGCCAGGGCGAGCCGGTCCCGTGGGACATCGGTCGCCAGCGACGGGAAGATCGAGGGGACAGCCCTCTCGACGACCTCGCCCGGCTGCTGATAGTCCCCGCGGGTCAGGATCTGGGTAGGCCGAGGAGTCTCCGTCTCCTCCCAGATCAGCGCCAGCGGAGCCGATTGAATGAGATTTTCAATTTCCTTCCGCAGTGAGTTCACCTGAGTGAGCAGCTCCAGCATCTCAGGGGCGAATTCGCGGATGTAGTGCTGTCTCAACTGGGCGGTTTGCACATCGGTTCGCTGGTTCGCAGGCGTCGCCAGCAGTTGAGCCACCGAAAAACCGTCGGGCGACTTTGTTGTAGAAAGGGGGTCGGTCTGCGTCAGTTTCATCGACGCTGAGGCTTGCTCGATCCATTTGTTGAACGCCCGAGTTGTCTCCGCATCCCGCGTCTGCAATATCGACTCCAATTGATCGACAGCCAGGTGGAGTTCCTCGATTCGCTGTTGATCCTCGAGAGACGGTACGCGGATCTGAGGGGGATTCGCGGGCCCCTTGCTGACAGTGATCTCTCCCTTTAAACTGTTGAAGAACGCGAGCACCTGATAGTACTCACGCTGTGAAATCGGCTCGTACTTGTGATCATGGCACTGGGCACACACGAAAGTCAGTCCCATCCAGGTGGCCGCCGTGGTGTTCGTCCGATCCGCCGCGTAGACCATCCGAAACTCTTCCGGGTCGGAGCCTCCCTCTTCGTTGTAGCGGTGCAGCCGATTGAATCCCGACAAGACCTTCTGCGAGGTTGTGGGGTGTGGCAGCAAGTCGCCCGCCAGCGATTCGATCGTGAACTGATCGAAAGGCATGTTACTGTTAAACGCATGAATGACAGCGTCTCGGTACGGGAAGTTCGGTCGATCGTTGTCATCTTGGTATCCGCTGGTATCACCGAAACGGGCCAGATCGAGCCAGTCTTGCGTCAGCTTCTCGCCCAGATGAGGTGACTCCAGCAACCGATCGACCGCTCGCTCATAACCATCACCCGACTTGTCGGCAAGAAAGGTCTCCAGTTCATTCACCGTCGGCGGCAAACCGGTCAGGTCCAGGGACACCCGGCGGAGCAGTGTCTCTGGATCTGCCTCGGGGGATGAGGCCAGCCCCTCGACATCCAGTCGCGACAACACGAAAGCATCGACCGCGTTGCGGGGCCATTCTGGTCGAGAGACCTGTGGCACGACCGGACGCTGTGGAGCACGGTACGCCCAATGCTCCTCAAACTGAGCTCCGGCATCGACCCATTGTCGAAGGAGTTGCTTCTCGTCGTCAGTCAAATGTTTTAGCGAATCCGGCGGGGGCATCAGGGAGTCGGCCTCGGTCGATTCGATGCGGCGGATCATCTCACTCTGTCCCGCAAGGCCCGGGACAATAGCGACCGCCCCGCTCTCCAGACGGGACAGTGCGGCTGCGGGCTGATCGAACCGCAAACCGGCCTGCCGCGACCTGGAGTCCGGACCATGACAGGGGAAACAGTTCGTTGCGAGGATGGGACGAATCCCTCGAAGATAATCCGGACTCAAAACTTCCGCCGGGAGTGAAACAGTATGAGCGATCAGGACGAGTGCAGCGACGACTCCGGTTCGCAATCCTTTTGCAGGAGATGCCAGCGATTTCCTGCCCCGGAGTTCATTCAAGCAGTCTACTCGAAGCATAATAAAGTGGTCCGATCGGACGGTTGTCGGCAGCCGAGTAAAGTTCCACAGCGTTCATGGCAGCGGGACCGGGCCACTCTGGTCCGGTGAGGTCCAGCCGGACGGCAATCATTGTCTCATCCGCTCACCGAGAAAGGCAATGCAAATTCTACCCGACAGCACGCGGATCCTACAACGGACAAGACACTCCGTGGTGTTTGACACGTCTCGAAGTGCTGACATTTTTGAGGACAGGGAATTCTCTTGTTCTGCGGATTTAAAAGACATTGAGGATGGATCGGAAGAAGTCGTACACTGAAGGTCAAGGCTCGGCTTTGAGCAGGCCCTGCATGTTGAGGAGACGAATGATGGCCATATCGACCATCGCTTCGCCGGCACCAACTTCGACGCGGGCCGTGATTCCTTCTGCACCATAGCCCCCTTCGACTGCGGCACGGATTGTGGGGAAGTAGCCGTGGAAGCCGTTACAATAACCGGCAAAATACGAGCTTCCGGCCGGGATACGGTCGCGAAAATTGAGGCCGAACTCGACGAACGGCTCGCCGGGCATTCCCATCAGCGCGATATCGCGATTGATAAGTACTGTCGTCACGACGCAGTCCATCGGCGTGGCGAGATGCACGCGATAGCGTTCCACGAATTCCGGACGAACACCCCGCGTGCGCAACTGCTCGAGCAGTTGTGCGGTGTCGTAACGGGGCTTGAAGCGGTGCGTTTCAAGCGAGATCTGGATCTCTGGAATTTTCGGAGCTGTGGGCATGATGGTTTTCGCGACGCGGAGCGCTTCGTCACCCAGCTGCTGACCAGTTTCTCGCATCAACGACTCAGCTCCCTCGTCGAGTTTCATTTTATCGTAATACGGATTTATGTCGCCGGGTGCTCCTTGCAGGTAGAGGCAGACACAATCCGCCCCGAACGATCCCTCCACCACTTCCGCCGCCGCGCCGGGAAAGTCGGCAGAATACTGCAGATTGTCGGGACCGAAGACGACCGGGTGACAAGCATAATTGATCACCACGGCCAGCGTTTTGCCGCTCAGGCTGTCAATGCGAATGACGCCGACACGAGGGTCCAGCGGATGCGTCGGGATTTTTGTTTCATTGCGCCAGAGCATCTTCACTTTACCGTCGGCCTGGACGTATCGGCGGTTGTGACCGATGAAGACTGTACCGGCCTCTGTGCCGATGAGGGCGGGTTCGAGTTGAGTGGCGGCAGATTCGATTGCAGCGGCGATTTTGTCGAGCGCGACCGTCTCCCAGGCCGGGCGTTTTCCGTCTTCGTAGAACTCATCGATCGACGGGCCTGAGTGCGTGTGCGACGCGGAGAAGCAGACGTGTGTGACACTTGCAGATTTTTGCACGCGATCGCGGACGAGGTTCATCGACTCGCTGCCGAAAGGTCGGCCGAGATCAAGGGTTACCCACGCAAGGCGCGTAACGCCGTCGTCCAGGAGGAGAATTTTGGCGTAGAGCGGATCGTGCGTGCCAGTGGCGGGACCACTGCGATCGGCATAGCCCCACATGATCACTAGGTCGGCTGGCGTAATCTCCGTCTTCGCCGCCGCGGCACGGAATTCCGCAGCAGCAGCGGGCGAAATTGACGCTATCGACAGCAGCGAAATCAATGCAACAAACATCATCAGGGAGAATCGAGGCATCACATTTTTCTCCGAAAAATTCCGACTCGGCCGACCTTATGAGGAACCACGGGATCGGATTGTATCATGTTGGCCGCTGTCGTGTTCTGAACGCTCAGACATTCTTACTGTGGCTGTGCTGTTCGTTTGAGATGACGGCCATTCATTCGCTTGGTTTTGAGCCAAGAGCAACATCGGGTGGAGTCACGGACGATTATCAGGATGCGTTGATTAGCCAGTGTGAACTGAAGGCAGGACCGAGCAACGCGAGTTCCGGCAGCGCCGATTTTCTGGAACTCAGTTCGTTCGGTCCGGCGGGTGCAGCAATTGCTCTTGAATGTAGCCGTCTCGCTCCGCCGAGACGAGCCTTCCATATTCCCGTATAGCTGAAGCCGGCTTTTACACCCGAGCCATCGACGATGATGGGCATGGCAGCTGGCACTGACGGAAAAACACGAAAGAACGAGGCTCATCTCGGCGGAGCGAGACGGCTACATTCGTTTGCGAATCGCACGACGAACTACTTGAACAGTGGATGATGCGCATAAACTGGCCGTCACACAACTTGATGTGTACTCGGAGGGCTGACGCCCTGCCGCTCGCCTTTATGCCGCGAGACACATCCCGGACTGCGGCTGATTGGTAACCCGATGCGGCATCGAGTATAAATTCCGTCATCCAAACATTTCCTGACAGGAGTATGGCAATGAGCATTTCGGGGCATAGCAGAATTTTTCTGGCAGTTGTTGTCGCACTTGAATTCACGTCCATTCTGGCAGGGCCGACGGCGCGGGGAGACGACGCCACGCGGTTGATCACGGGCGTTGAACGACAGCCATTTGTTGCGGCAACTCGACGACTGGTCGAAGCCATGGACTTTGCAGGCGCACCGTTCAGTGGCGATCTTCACCAGAAGATTGCTGATGCAGCGGCGTTGCCTGAAGACAAGGATGCCGTGAAGCAGTTGCAGTTAATTCTAGATCCGCTCTGTCTGGCTTTCGTCAACATCAACGCCGAAAGCCGTGTCAAAGTGGCTGAAGGTCCGGTGAAGAAAGAGTTGGTTCAGCAGGGATGGCGAGCCTTTCTCGTCAAGGTTCATAACGAAGCCGGGATCAACCCGGTTCTGCTTGCCGAAAGCCCGAATGCACTGCCTGTCTACGAAAAAGGTCGGGGTGCTCGACAACAGCCGCGCAAGGACGAAAAACTCGTCAATCCGGAAGATGTGCCCGATCGATTTCTTGACCTGAATATGCTGCAGCGGGAACCACTCAAAGACAAACTGTCTGGCCTGCTGGTGGAGTATCGCGTCCTACTGCTCTACAGCCGTGATGCCGGACAGCGTGAAGCATCGCTCTCGTTTCATATCGGCGCCGGAACTCAGGATATCGGCTTCCGAAACGCAGTTCCCATCCTGTTTGACTGCAAACCAGCGGTCGCTGTGAAGTTACAGATTCATGATGTCGATGGCGAACCGACGACGGCGAATTTTGTCATTCGTGATGCAAATGATAGAGTCTACCCGTTGCCTTCGCGGCGACTTGCTCCGGATTTCTTCTTCCACAATCAGGTTTATCGCACCGATGGCGAATCCATCATGTTGCCTCCTGGCGACTATTCATTCGTCGTGAATCGTGGCCCCGAATATCTGCCGCAGCGACTGAACGTTGCAGTGACGGACGAGGCCGAGCAAACCGTTGCCGTCGATCTGAAGCGCTGGATTCATGTCGCAAAGCAAGGCTGGTACTCCGGCGATCATCACGTCCATGCTGCTGGCTGCGCGCATTATGACAGCCCGACGGAAGGCGTCGGCCCGGAAGCCATGATGCGCCATATCCTTGGAGAAGACCTGAACGTCGGATGCGTCCTGAGCTGGGGGCCATGCTGGTACACTCAGAAGGAATATTTTAACGGCCAGGTGTCGAACCTGTCGACTCGCGACTACCTGATGCGCTACGACGTCGAAGTCAGCGGCTTCCCGTCGTCGCACGCCGGTCATTTGTGTCTGCTGAAACTCACCGAGGATGACTACCCGGGCACGACGTTGCTGGAACAATGGCCCAGTTGGACGCTGCCCGTGCTGAAATGGGGAAAAGATCAGGGAGGCGTTGTTGGGTACAGCCACAGCGGCTGGGGACTTGCACTTCCGGACGTGATGCCGGACGGTTCGCGGAAGTTTCCAGACAAGACTCAGGGCAGTGCTGCGGGTGGCTGGCAAGGCAAAGCGGCAACAAAGCTGCCAGACTACGAAATGCCTCGCTTCGACGGTATCGGTGCCAACGAGTTCGTCGTCACGACGGCTCATAACGTCTGCGATTTCATTTCCGCCGTCGATACACCGGCCATTTGGGAACTCAATATCTGGTATCACACACTCAACTGCGGAATGACAACGCGTATCAGCGGCGAGACCGACTTCCCGTGCATCTACGGAGACCGCGTGGGGCTTGGCCGCATCTATGTGCAACTCGACAAAGGTCAGGAACTGACTTACGACACATGGATCGAAGGACTGCGTGACGGTCGAAGCTATTGTGGCGATGGGCTCAGTCATATCCTGGACTTCAAAGTTGATGACGTCAGCGTCGGTCAGCGCAAGGCTGATAGTCCGTTGAGTACACTCACGCTGGACGTTGCGAAAACCGTCAACGTCACATTCAACGCAGCAGCATTGCTGGAAGAAACACCGACGGAGTTGACGGAGTCCATTCGAAATAAACGACTGGACGAAAAGCCATACTGGCATCTCGAACGTTGCCGCCTCGGCACTTCGCGCAACGTGCCGGTGGAAATTATCGTCAATGGTGAAGTTGTGGCGACGAAAAATCTTGTTGCAGATGGACATGTCGAACGCATGAGTTTCCCCATCGAGATCTCCCAGTCCGCCTGGGTTGCCGTTCGGATTTTCCCATCGGTCCACACGAATCCAGTCTTCGTGCAGGTCGGCGACAAACCCATCCGATCCAGTCGCCGCAGCGCCGAGTGGTGCCAGAAGGCAGTGAAAGTTTGCTGGGAAGCCAAGCAGAATAACATTCGAGTCGAAGAACGTGAGTCCGCCAAACTGGCCTACGATCAGGCCGAGGCGATCTACGCAAAGATCCGCGAAGAGGCGACTGAATAAAATGGAGCCGTCACGCTCCACCTTGACGAGCCTCAACAGTTTTTAAGGTGTGCAGTTTTCAGCGAGACACAGGCTGCCGTTTACTGAAAACTAAAAACTGAAAGCTGAAAACACTCAAAACCATGACTGTTCCTGAATGGGCCATTCTGTTCTACTCGCTGCTGATGATGTCAGCTCTGGCAACGGGGATCTGGCTGAAGGGAAGGCAGAAACTTTGGTGAAACTTGTCGCTGAAGATATTGAGATTGCTGATTCCTGATGGTCACTCCGGCAAGTCGTTTGTATTTCCAGGCCTTGCCTCAAGTCGTTTTCTGATCGTCATCGTCATCTAAATGGAACTTATGCAGCAAACGATGTATGAACGGAGCCAGGATGACCGCCGTCATGGTAAGAAAGGCGATCCCGCTGTAGAGAGCGTAAAACGATGAAAAAAGCTTTCCTGGCGTTGTGTGCATGCGATCGACCGGCCCCATACCGGTGAGGATCATGGCTGCGTTGAGGAGTGCATCGACCCAGGACAGATCGGCAAAGTGATGATAACCCACACTGCCCATCAGCAGCGATAAGGCTACGATCAACAGTGTAAATCCGAAGCTGCGTCCCAGGCGAAACACAAAAACAGTACGAGGAAGCAGGGGTTCGTGATTCTTTTCAAACAAAGGAGTCCGCCTTCCGAGGTCGCTGAATCGATCGGGCTTCTCGATTCTCCCGAGAAGCAGCACAGGATAGCGGCGATTCTGCTCAAGCGCAGAATTATGGCTCTCAGACAGTGTCAAAAGCAACTGACGCATACTACGACGGATGAGCTGTTTCGGTGGATCAAGGAGCTCAAAAAGAAGAATCCCATGTCGAGGTTGGATGACGACTACCGCCTATAGTTATATCCGCCACCCTTTGGCGGCTGCTGAGTACCACCGTTGTTAAACATTCGGTTGTTGAACACTATGCCATTTTCCGGCGTCTCCGAAATACAGCACGATTCTGAGCGGCCACTTGGTTTATTGAAGCTTCCGCATGGGGTAGTATTTTAACAAACGAATGAAGGACCACGGAATGAACGCATGGTGGATACATGTCAGCTGCCTCGCCCGGCGCGCACTCCGTCGGCGTAGTGGCGAAACGGCTCATTCGGGTCCCGGTCAGTTCCCATTTCTCTCGGGTATCGTCATCGTATTCATTGATGATGAATTGCCGCAGTTTTCCAGGATTGATGCTTCCCCCAAAGTGGCCACAATCCAAGCAGGCCCAGAAGCAACGAGAAGTAAGAGTTAGGACCGGCGCAGGAATAACTGTCGTGGCCGACGCTGCCAGCGTCGGTTCGGATGCTGGCAGCATCCGCCACAATGGGACACTTATTAACACGACGGTCCTTACGCCGTTCTCCGTGGAAAACTGAAAACTCCGCAAAGTTCCCGGTTGAAAGATAAGAGGGGCATGCAGCTCCCCCCTGGCCAATACGGTTACCACCGCAATTTAAACAAACAGAAGCTAGGAACTACTGCACATAGAATCCGGTAGAGTCAGAAAAATTCATGTCACTCTTCCCGAATCGAACCTACCAGTCAAAACATGCAGCCAAAGGTTCCATGGACCAGCAAGGCTTGTATTGCCTCAGACGGATTGATGACAATAAAGGATTCGCACGAAGACATCCTGCCGTGAAAGTTCAACGCATTGGGCTCATTGTGAATTGTCATCGCATCCCGCCCCCCGACTCATTTTCCGTCGCGCTTCCACCCGTGGCGGATGTGCTGGCACCACCAGCGGAGTTCGACTTGATTTGAAATCGCGTAGTCACTGATTTCCGGCGTTGTCAGATTCTTCGAAGTCTCTAAATTCGCTTCGGCTCGCTCGACTGCGGCGGTCAGGTCGTCCCGGTGTGGGTCTGTTGCATTTTGACGAAAGACGGCGAGCGCCCTGAACAGCATTCGCAGTTGCGACTGGGAATCCGTTTCGAGGGGAGATTTCATTCGATCCAGAGTTTCTCGAGCGACCTCCAGCTTTTCGAGATGCAATGCACAAGCCGTGCGGGCCATCAGGATTCCTTCCTGGTCCTGATCGTTTTGCGGCAAGTCATTCAGTCGCGCGAGTTCGCGCGTTGCGTCACCGTTCGTTACCACGACGGCGCGCGCTCGATACATCGCGGCATTAGGAACTGTCGAATCACCAATCGCCTTCTCTAATTCTTCCAGCACTGGTTTCTTTGCTGCCGGAGTCCCGGCGGTTTCGTGGAGGGCGGCCTGAAGATAAAAGTGCCAGGCTCGGTTTTCCACCGACAAGTCCGCGATCCTGCCGTATTGATCGACCAGTGGAGCAGCCTCGGCGAATTGCTGTCTCACGATCAGGAAATTGATCAGCTGGGAGAGCGTGTCGAGTAGCTCAGCCTTGGATCCGGCCTTCTTGTCTTCCACAAGAGCCGCACGAAAATTCGCCTCTGCTTCCGCAAAGCGTCCTGCGGCCCAGTCAACATTGCCAAGACCGAGCAGGGTGAACGCCATCGGACTGAAATCGTTGATTCGTCTGACTTCGGGGGTCTTGCTCAGCCGCACCGCTTCGCGGAGATAGGGTTCTGCTTCCAGATAGAACTTGTGTTTGCTCAGAGCCCCGCCGAAATTGAGATTGTCAGTCCATAATTCTTCCAGGTCGTTCTGTCGCTGGTTAAGGGCGAAGACTCGTTCATAGGCCTTGCGACAGAGCGTCAAGTCCGGCAGGTCGCCAAGCTTATGAGCCATGTTGGCGAGGTCGATGCCTTCGTCCGGACTGAGTGGCTGCTCCCGCGTTGCCAGGCTGGCGAGTGCTTCTTCACCGAGTGCCGAGGCCATCTCGAATCTTTTCGCGTTCACGGCCGTAGTTACACCGACGGAAATGAGTTCGAGTCTCCATGGCAGCGATTTGCCATACCGTTGGTCGCTGGCAGCGAGCGCTTCGTTGATGAGGTTCACACCTTCGTCGGGGCGGTCCAGTTCGGCGAGCAATTCACAATAGGAACTGAGCAACACAATCGCTCGTGGATGTTCGAGCCCGACGGTGGCACGGACCACATCGAGACACTCGCGGTAGACATTTTCGGCATCCAAAAGTTGTTTGTTTGCCCAGAGCGAGGAGCCAAGGTCGTACAGCAACACCGTAATATACATGTGTTGGGGACCGAGACTCTGTTTCATCAGCTCGACCGCGCGGCGAAATCTCGGGATGGCGAGAGAGTTAAAATTGGCGCGACTGAGGATCACTCCGGCTTGATATTCTAAAACTGAGGCCAGAATCTTCTCATTTCCTAGTCCGTGCGTACTGGTCAGGGATTCCATCGCAGATACGACCAATGCGATGGCTTCCAGGGTTTTCTGCTGATCCAGCAGGCTGCCGGCGAGGACCATTCGGCCAATCGCCGTTTCGCGGTGCTTGACCCCCAGGATCCTTTCGCGAGTTGCCAGCCCGTCGCGGGCATACTGTTCGCTGCGACTGTCGCCGATCGAAATGAGCATTGCCGACATCCGAAGTTGAACATCAGCCGCCTCCACGCTGTCCAGTGTGTTCCGACGATGATGACCGGCCAGGACTTCCGCATAGAGCTTCTCGGCTTCCTGAAAATCCCCTCGTTCCGCGTGCCAGTTGGCAAGTTGAAACCGGCTCATGGCAAGATCCTTGTCGTCGGCCGGGAGCAGTTCCTGACGGATACGGAGTGCTTCTAAAAGCAGCGGCTTTGACTGGTCAAAAAGACCGAGTGATCGCGAAACATCCCCAATGGCTGAGACCATGGCCGCCCGAGTCAACTGGTCACTGCGAGATGGGCTTTGAAACTTCTCTCGCATCAACCTGGCACCGTGGTCCAGCAACTCAACGGCCGTCACATTGCGACTGCCTTCACCGGCGGGCAAAAGTCCCGATCCGGTTAACCCGGTCGGGTCCGAGGATGTGAACAACTCACGCATGAACGACGTTAACTCGCCACTCACTTTCGCCCGAATCGCCTCCTCATCGGCACGCTTCGTTTCCTGCTCCTTGAGGTGCAGTTGGCGCTGAGCTTCTTTCTCATTATCCAGGGCGTTTTGAAGCTGCCGTGCTTCGGACTGCTGAGCGGTGATGACTTTGCCTTGGGCGGAATTGAGCAACATACCGTAGACGGTCGAAACAACCGTAACCAGGACAAACGCAGCAGCGCCCGAAACGGCCGCCGTGCGGTGCTTGCGGACCCAGCGCGCCGCCTGGGATATGGTCGTTTCGCGGTACGCATTAACCGGCTCATCGGCGAGCCAGTGTTCGATGTCTTCCGCGATCGCCGCCGAGCAAACATAACGCTCCACCGATTTCAAGGCCATTGCCTTCAGGCAGACGGCTTCGAGAGTTTTAGGGATCTTCGAGTTGATCTCGCGAGGAAGTGGGAATGCGCCCACCTTGACACGCTCTAACAACTCCGCCAGGTTCTGCTTTGCGAACGGCGCACGGCCTGTGAGGATGTGGTACAGCGTCGCTCCAAGGCTGTAGACATCGGTCGCCGGACCGATCTCCTCAAGGTTGCCAGCCGCCTGTTCGGGACTCATGTAGCCCGGCGTGCCGATCGCCCAGCCAAAGGCGGTCTTTTCGATGCTGCTCCCTGACGAAGGGACAAGCGTGGCCTCGTCTACGTTGGCGAAGCGGTCCTCTTTGCCTGCAATCTTTGCAAGGCCCCAGTCCACGACCAGGGTCTCACCATACTTGCCGAGCATGATGTTGCCCGGCTTCAGGTCGCGATGCAGCACGCCGCGACTGTGCGCATATTCGATCGCCTGGCATACATCAATGAACCGCCCCAGCAGTTTGCGAAACTCCACACCAGCAAACGCCTCGCTTGAGACCAGTCGTGAGGCGGATTCCCTCGGTGAGGCCGCAGCGACTTGCGATTCGTTACCGATGATAGTGGAATACTCCTGATTTTTCGGGGCTGGCCCTGAGCTCGCTGACCCCGACGTTTTGGGCTTGGTCATGGGCGCGGCATGAAACTGTTCGATCGCCTCCTTCAAACTGTCGCCCCGAATGAACCGCATCGCGTAATATGGACGGCCGTCGCTGTACTGACCCAAGCCATACACGGGGACGATGCCGGGATGTTCCAATCCACCCGTGACCTCGGCCTCCAGCATGAAGCGGTTACGACTGGATATGTCCCTAGCAAACTGCGGCTTGATCTCCTTTAACGCGACTTCACGGTGCAGTTCTTCATCATAGGCCACCAAGACACAGCCAAGACCTCCTTCCGCGTGGGGACGCAGGATGCGGTATCGAGTCGCACCTGCAACCGGTGAGACGTGGCCTGATCCACTCGCTCCCTCGGACGGCCTGGCACTTCGACTGAGCCCTCGGACAGCGAGACTCTCAGCAATATCGACGTCATGAACTCGATGCCAGTCCACGCTGACTTCATATACCGAACTGATCGATGCCAGGCTCACTGCCGGATCGTTGTCGTGTCGTCGCACATGCTCTTCGACGAGTGACTCCATCAACTCGCGTCGCGACGCCAACAAGTCACCGCGTTCAACCAGAATCTGTCCGAGCGGCCGTTCCTTCTGTGTCGTCCAGTCCCGCAACGCCTCGATTAACGCATCGCGACTGATGAAATCCATCTGCAACGCCAGAATGCCAAACAACAGGTTCCGATCCGAACCACGAGGCATCTTCTTTATTTGAGGACGATCGACCTGCGGTGGCTTGTTCACTTTTGACGGCTGGCTATCCGGAGACTCCAGTGCGTCGGGCTTTGTAAACAACCGCTTGAGCGACTCCGCAAACTGCGGGAATCGCTGAACGTACGCGTCGGCAGCGCAGACTTCCCCACGCCCCGCACGCAGCGTCACCTCGGCGAAGATCAACTCCAGCAACTCGCTGTCGGTGAGTTGAGTTTCAAGTCCGGCAATCAAGGGCTCCACCAGCAGCCGATCACCGCGTTCCCAGGCGACGCATTGTCGGTGACGCAATTCGTCCAGCCCTGAAACAATGGAAAGATCGTTTTTGAGCATCGCAAGCTCCCACAGATTTTAGAGTAAGGTGTCGATCGCAATCACCTTTTTCGGCGACGGACTGATTTCCTCATTAGACTGCGTGGATGCGATTTTGTCCACTCAGCAGGTTTGGACCCCAATCACACCACCCCCCGGGATTGAGAAGTCTAGGGCATAGTTCACGGACTGCAATCCGTTGCCAGATGAAACAAACAATCGCCGCGTTCAACGAGGCCCGGGACGCGGCGGCAAATAATCGTGCCGGATTGGGCGAAGTGCGTAAGCACTGGTTCGCGCCACGGCGTCTGAGGACAATACACGGCCGCTGCGGCCTGACCAGCGCACACGTCATCGCCGAGTTCGACCAGTGGCTCCCACAGTCCGTAATCTGGACTGTAGACATAGTAGTCACTGCCGCAGACTTCCATGATTCGGGTCGGTAGCGGATCTTGCCCGACATCGACGTCTGGCAGGACGGCAATGTGTTTCAGCACTCGGCGGACTCCTCGTTCAGCGATCGCCACGGACTGCACGGAAGCCGTTCCCGATCCGCCCAACTCGGTACCAATTGCCGCGACCTTCGCGCGATTTGCAGCGGCCAGCATGGTCCGATCCTCGCCGCCTGGATAGGCAAAATATGCCAGCGGGGCAGCAAATGCTCGCAGCATATTGAGCTGCGTGGCTGCAAGTTGATCGTCCTCGGATGGGGTCGCCAGCGCGCTGGGAAGGTACATAAGGGAACTGCCGCCGGAATGAAGATCGATCGCGAAATCCGCGATTGAAAGCAGTTCGCTCTCGATATAATGCGCGATTGCCGCCGTGGGACGACCATCCGGATCACCGGGGAACGAGCGGTTGAGATTCGAATCGTCAATCGGTGACGTGCGCAACCCCGCGATCACGGCCGGATAATTCGCGGCTGGCAGCATGATGATGCGACCGCATACTGTTTCCGGTTCGAGTTCACGACAAAGTTTCATCAGCGCGAGCTGGCCTTCATATTCATCGCCGTGATTCCCGGCCGTCAGCAGTACGGTTGGTCCGGTGCCGTTTTTCAGGACAATGATCGGGATGGCGATCCAGCCGTAGGCCGAACGATGAATCGAATGCGGCAATCTCAGGAAACACTGCTGCTTACCGTCACGCCCGAAATCGATCTCGGAAGTGATCCGGGACTTGCGTGTCATGTCCACGTGCTCCTTACTTGCTGGAACTTTTGCCGATTCTGTGATTTCAAACAATTTGCCAATCAATCTCGTCTGCAGGCTGCTCGTTGAATGCGAATGATACGGACGTACCGCCGGTGTGAATAGACATCACGACCTCCTTCCATCCCGGGCCGGGCTGATTGGAATTTTGCCGTTCAACACTTTCCATGTCGGTGAGTTCCCGGGCGTTTCGCTTCGGCAACCGAGACGCATGCCAGATCACAGCCAGCGGACAATTCTGTTCAGTGATATTTGCTGACTCTGCCGGAATCTATGTCTGAACAAAAGTCGAGTTCCCTTCTCGGTCAAAAGTTGGCATCCTTATCTCTGCTCAAGCGAGGAGGGAGCCATCATAGATGCAGCGACGAGAACTCGACGGTGTTGTCGTACGCGGGAGAGCCGGGGTTTGCAAGCCGGTCGCGGGAGCAGGCAGATCTGCTTGAAAATGGATCGCGAATTGTCTGATTGAATCTGGGCGAACCCGACAGAGGTCTGGGCGTTGATCGACGAGCAGTTGCGGCAGACTCCCGAATTGTTTCCAGCGGGGATGGAGGCCGGGGTTCGGCTGGGTGTTGTTACTGAACTTCATACCTTTTGCCTCACGCGCCAACCAGCTCCGCGCGTTCGCTAGCCCTACGCACCGCGTCAACCAAAAACAATACCATGACGACTGGCTCCAAAACCTCTTGCTCTTCGCCTCACTCGCCGGCACTCAACAAAGGACATAGAATCCGGCAGAGTCAAAATTTTTGAATGTCGCCATCGAACAATGGCAAAATCGAGCTGAGAGCCCTTGACAGGAGAAACCGATAATGACTGAATCAGAATCACCGAAATACTGGCCACCTCTGGGCCTTCCTGTAGGAAGTGTGCGCGCGTTACTCACTCTTTTCATTGTGGCGGTGGTGACGACGAGCGTGGCTCGAGGAGAGAATCTGGATCTGATCTGGACGGAGACTCTGCTGATCGCGATGGCCCACTACTTTACGTCACGGAGGTTTGTGTCACTTCCACCGGAAGTCCTGAAAAGGATTCAGCAGGAAGGAATCCTCGATCAGGAATCTCACCCGCTTTATCTGCCACGACACAGCATCCGTTTCCTGATCATCGCCGCCTTTGTCGGGCTGGGAGTTTACCTGTATCAGCACCAGAAACTGATGAATGATCCACGAGCGATGTCCCTGCTCAGCATTGTGACCGCATATGTCTGCGGGGCGATGTTGAAAGGCGTCAGTTCCTGGTTCGGAGGCCGCACGGGCCGACAGCCTTCTTCAATGTGGGGCGATATCAAAGCCGTTGTCGTGCTGCTGGCCGTGGGCATCGCCGGAATTCCTGAACTGATGTCAATGCCCGATTTGCTGCCGCCGGAAGCTCACCGAATTGCACTGAGCCTGATGCTGTTCTATTTTGGATCCCGGTAAGACAGGTAACTGCGTGTGGGATCGCCTGGGAGATTTTGAGTAGCTCGAAAGTGGAGGCATGTGGCGACAATGCTCCTAACCCCCATGGTTCCTCGCGACCTGGGAACAATCATCCTAAAGTGCCTGAACAAGGACCGTTTCAAACGCTACGAGAGTGCGCGGGAACTTGCCGCCGACATCGGCCGCTGGCAGAAGGGCGATCCGGAACACGCGGAAGATGTGAACTCACCTCGGTGTTTTGCTCAGAAAGTTTTGAATCGCTACGCTACGCAGTATGAGCGAACTACCAGTCATTAGCGTCACGGAACTCGTGACAGCCTTTAAAGAGGTTGTCGAAACAGCATTGCCGCCATGCAGCGTTGAGGGAGAAATCTCGAATTGCCGCATGAGTCCCGCCGGGCACTGGTATCTGACGCTCAAAGATGAAACGTCCGAAATCAGCGCGGTGATCTGGCGAAGCGCGGCGGCTCGGATTAAGTTTGTGCCCAAAGACGGCATGAAAGTTCTGGCGACAGGTTCGCTGCAGGTCTACGTCGCTCGCGGCACCTGCCAGTTTGTGATTTTGAAACTAATGCCGCAGGGTGTCGGTGAACTCGAAATGGCGTTTCGTCAGCTACGCGACAAACTGGCGGCGGAAGGACTGTTTGAGGAATCCAGAAAGCGGCCAATCCCGCGCATCCCCAAACGCATTGCGCTGGTCACAAGCCCGACAAGTGCCGCAGTTCGCGACATGATTCAGGTGATCACGCGACGCTGGCCGGCGGCTCGGATTGTCGTTGTGCCCGTTCGAGTTCAGGGCGAAGGGGCGGCAGAGGACATTGTACGCGCATTGCGGAACGTGCATCGCATTTCAGATGTGGACGTAGTGATCGCCGGGCGCGGCGGTGGGAGTCTGGAAGACCTTTGGTGCTTCAATGAAGAAAAGGTCGCTCGTGCCATCGTGGCGTGTCGTGTTCCTGTCATCAGTGCCGTCGGGCACGAAATCGATGTCTCAATCGCCGACCTTGTTGCCGATCGCCGCGCGCTGACTCCCAGTGAAGCAGGTGAACTGGTGGTGCCGTCTGTTCAGGATTTGCGCGATTCACTGGAATACACGGCTCAGCGAATGCGGCAGGTTCTTCGCAACTGCGTAGAGCGAATACGTCTGCAACTGAGCGCAATTGAAGCTCGGTCCGTTCTTCAACGCCCCATGACGCTCATTGATCAACGCCGCATGTCTTGCGACGAACTTGGACAACGCATCGTGACGGCAATCAAACTCTTCGTCGAACGCCGCCAGCAAACGGTCGCCCGAACAGCCGCTTCACTGCACGCACTAAGTCCACTGCAGGTTCTGTCCAGAGGCTATTCACTGACTCAGACGGCCGATGGTCAAGTCTTGCGCGATGCCGATCAGGTATCAACCGGCGATCAACTGATCACGCGGCTGGCAAGCGGAGTGGTACATTCCACGGTAAAGTGATTCATTGAAAAAGGATGGACATTCATGTCCGTCGCAGGGCCATATACCCGCCATTGAGACAAGGAAAACAATCGGGGGTAGGCTTCTTTGATTGGTTCATCAATGATCCCTTCCCCGTTTGTTGTTCCCGGTTTTCCCCCAAGAGTTAGATCCGTCCATCAATCAATGCGACGAGTTTAGGAAGAGCGCGTACAGAGCGTCATCGAGACGCTTGGCAGGTTGCAACCGGCGACGTTCTGATCACGCAGCCAGCGAGCGGCGTTGTGAATTCCACTCCAAGCTGATTCATTGAAAAAGGCTGACTCTAACGGATTCTATGTGCGAAGGTTTTATTCAGGAATTTAGAACACTAATCTGCGCTGATCTTCACTAATCCGAATTAGCGAAGATTAGTGCAGATGAGTGTTCCACATCTTTTTTCCACGCAAATTGGTTGGGCGAAAGCACTCGCACATAGAAAACGTTAGTGTCAGAAAAAAGGAGGAGGACATTCATATTCCTCGCAGTGCCAGATACACTTCGTTGAGCCGGAATTCTTTGTGATTTAGCCGCCATTCGGCAATAGGACGTTTTCGGGTGAAGTCTCGGACAAGAATGTCCAAGGTACGGGAATTGCGGGATTACTTCGGTGGAAATCGCCAGCCGTCCGGGATGCGGGCGTTCTTGCGGACGCAGGGGATTCCGTCGCGGACGAGAATCTCGCCGAAATCACAGTCCGGCGACGGTGCTTCACTCGCGACAATTCTTGCGTTGCGACCGATGCAGACGTTCTTATCCAGCAGAGCCCCTTCAATAAAGGCTCCCTCGCCGATGCCCCACAACGCCTTTGAGTCACCGACGGAGTACAAATGGTCGTCGGTTGTCGGATAAAAATCGGCACCCATCACGACGGAATTCTTTAGGGTCACGTTCTTGCCAACGTGTGTCCTCATCCCCACGACAGATTTTTCGATGATCGTACTGGTGCCGATGAAACAACCGTCCGCGATTAAACTATCACGCACCGTGCAGGATGCCATTCGTGTCGATGGCAGAAAGCGTGGCCGCGTGAAAATGGGCGCTCGGCGATCCGCAAACAGAAACGCGGGGTTGGCGTCCGTCAACGCCAGATTGGCATCGTAGAATGCTTTGATCGTGCCGATATCTTCCCAGTATCCGTCGAACAGATGCGTCTGGACATGGTGATGCCGAATGGCCATTGGAAAAATGTGATGTCCGAAATCGTCGTGGCTGGTGGATTCCAGCAGATCGACAAGCAAATCACGGTTCCACAGATAGATGCCCATGCTGGCCAGATATTCGCGACCGTTTGCCTGGATCCCCTTGCTTTCAATCCATTCGGCAGGTGTACGAACTTTCGCGAGTGAAGCATCGTCCCGGGGCTTTTCAACGAAATCGATAACTCTGCCGGTATCGTTCAATTGCATAATCCCAAAGCCTCGCGCGGCATCGGCGTGAACCGGGACCGTGGAAATTGTCACATCCGCGTTCGCGTTGATGTGCGTCGCCATCATCTCCTTAAAATTCATACGGTAAAGCTGGTCGCCGGACAGAATCAACACATACTTAATGCCATACTCTTTCAAAAAACGTACCTGTTTGCGGACGGCATCGGCTGTACCCTGATACCAGGCGGTACCTTCCAGTGTCTGCTGTGCAGCGAGGATTTCGACGAAGCCATTGTGAAAAAGGTCAAAATTGTAGGTCTGGCGAATGTGTCGATGCAGACTGACTGAATTAAACTGCGTCAGCACATACATTCGACTGATGTCGCTGTTGATGCAGTTGGAAATCGGAACGTCGATCAGTCGATACTTTCCGCCCAGCGGCACGGCGGGCTTGGATCGGTATTCGGTCAGCGGCAGCAACCGTGTTCCCTTACCTCCCCCAAGAATCAAGCAGACTATATGACGCATGGTTCCATCCTTGTGGTAAAGTGTGCGGGTGAGTTCAACCGTGACGCTGCAGAGCTTAATCAATTCACCCGGGATTCGAAACGGAACCGAGGCGGCAACTTTAGAACATGCGCTGAATCCTGACCACGACAATTTTTCACTTCGCTCTGGATGACGAATTGCATATGCTGGGCACAGCAGCATTTAGAATGCAGACTAACGACGCATTCCGCTTGACGATTTAATATGAACCCGGCCAAAATGAAACAGACTCAGCAATCAGCCAATGCTCAACATGCACGACGTGCGTTTCTGCACAGTTCCGCGATGGGGCTGGGCGGCGTGGCGTTATCGACACTGCTCAATTCCGAATCAACGGCCTCAGAACGAGCGATGGCCGTACGTGATTCGCATTTTCCGCCGCGCGCGAAGAATGTCATTTTTTTGTTTATGGCGGGCGGACCCAGTCAACTTGAATTGTTCACCCCCAAGCCCGTTCTAAATCAGTATCATGGGCAAACGCCTCCGGCGAGCATGACGGAGGGACGTCGATTTGCCTTCCTTCCGCCAGATGCCAAATTGCTCGGTTCAAATCGGCATTTCGGACGCTGGGGTGATTGCGGGATGGATTTGAGCGAAGTGCTGCCACATCACCGGGCAATCGTCGATGACGTATGCTGGGTTCGAAGCGTGGCGACGGACGTCTTCAATCACGGACCAGCCAAGCTGTTCATGAACTGTGGCTTTCAGGCGCCGGGGCGTCCGAGTCTCGGTTCGTGGGTCACTTATGGTCTTGGGAGCGAATCGAGCAGTTTACCAGGTTTCGTGGTGCTGCAATCCGGTCCCCGAGGACCTCGCGCGGGCAACACACTGTGGTCGAGCGGGTTTTTGCCGACCAGCCTGCAGGGCGTTCCATTTCGCAGCAAAGGCAATCCGATTCTGAATCTTTCCAATCCGCCGGGCATCACGCGGGAGGCTCAAAGGGATTTCACAGACACGGTCGGACAACTTAATCGCCTGCGACTGGAAGAAGTCGGTGATCCGGAAATTGAAACTCGCATCAGCGCGTATGAAACAGCGTTTGCAATGCAAATGGCGGCGCCGGAACTGACACAGTTGGAAGCCGAGTCAAAATCTACGCTCGAAATGTACGGCGCGGTGCCCGGCAAGGCGTCGTTCGCCAACAACTGCCTGCTAGCGCGGCGACTTGTCGAGCGCGGTGTGCGCTTTGTGCAGTTGTATCACACGGACTGGGATCATCATGGCGGCAAGGGTGCCGATCTGGATGTGGCATTGGATGGTGTCTGCCGCGAAGTGGATCAGGCGTCGGCCGCGTTGGTACTGGATCTGAAGGCCCGAGGATTGCTCAACGACACGCTCGTCATCTGGGGCGGAGAATTTGGTCGCACGCCGATGGGAGAACCGCGAGAGTCCATTGGTCGCGATCATCACGTCGATGCCTTCACGATGTGGCTGGCGGGTGGCGGCGTCAAGCAAGGCCACATTTTCGGGGCGACGGATGAAATGGGGTTCGGGGCCATAGAAAACCGCGTCCATGTTCACGATCTTCACGCGACGATTCTGCATTTGCTGGGGCTGGATCATAAGCGTCTGACGTATAGGTCTCAGGGCCGTGATTTCCGACTGACCGACGTGCATGGAGAACTCGTCAACGGAATCCTTGCATGACACGCGAAACGCCTCCGCCATGCTGAGCCCCTTCAAATGCTGAGCCCCTCTAATCTTTCCGCTCAAGACTTTGCGGAACTCAAGTATTCCCTTCCTGAAGCAGGTCGCTGGCATGAGTTGCACGATGGTCAAACCGTGCTGCTCTCGGCTCCCGATGACTTACACGGGACGATTGTGTTCAATCTGTCCCGCGCTCTGGCGGAGTGGTTCAAGAGACAGCCTGAGCAGACGCGAGGCTATGCGTGTCACGACCTGGGTTTGCATGTGCATTCAGAACCGGACACGGTCTATATTCCAGCGATAAGTATTTTTCGCGAGGGCAAGCCGTTTGGCCAGTTTGACAATGTGATCGCGACGGAAGTTCCGCGCATCGTGATCGATGTGGCATCGTCGAATGATCGCCGTCGCGACATGCGATTGCGCACGACCGCCTACATGAAACACGGCATCGAATGCGTTTGGGTGCCCGACCCGTTCAAGAAAGAAGTCCAGGTCATACGCCGCTCCAGCCACACACGAGCGCTCGGCAAGTGGCAAGCTCTTGAAGTCAGCGACCTGCTTCCCGGCTTCACCATGCCCGTCGAAAATGTCTTCGTGGAACCAAAATGGTGGGGTCAAAAACCGCCGGAAGGCAGCGAGTAGGTACAGGTACAGCCCGGCAAGTCTTTCTGTCTCAACCTTGAAGCTGATGGGCGACATTAACGCAAAAAGCCTGTAAATTCCGTGTTTTCACCCTCGAAAGTGTCATGAGCAAATTTTAGTGAAACCGGCATTTTACGAATTCCAGAATGCGCCGCCTCTGACGTCCAAAACTATTTTAAGCTGATTTTTACAAGGTGAACCGGGATTTCGTCTTTGGCGTGTGCCAAATCTGAAGTTCATAATGTCCGACACATCTTAGAATCTCCAGCGTTGCCGAATAGCAACAGAGTATGGCGCCGGGTTTACAGAATGTATACGTCGCTGAACATTCATGGAAGTTTCGTAAATCATTTTGCAGCAGCACCTTACGATTCATTGATGGCAATTTTTGGGGGAATCGTATTTGCGCGCAAATGCGATTGGCACACCCTCTGCTTTACACCTACTCATCAGCCGAGCATAACAATGAAGCCGGTGAAAAATGGCCGGTGGGGCTCATCGAAACTGAGTGCTTGCCACAAAGACACATCAAGAAACGGGAGACATCGCAATGAACATTTTGAAGGCACTGAAGAACGACGAAAA
>CANJQC010000002.1 GCA_947476295.1 Planctomycetaceae bacterium
GGTTGGTTCGGTTACTTTCGGCACTGTCGCTGGACGATTTTCAAAGCTCTCGACGGCAAGGTTCGCAGTCGCCTTCGGCGATTGCTCCTTCAACGTCACAAGAACAACCCGGAGCGGCTACCACGAAATCATCGCTGGCCGAATGACTTCTTTGCGAAAGCGGGCCGGTATAGTCTGCGCGAAGCCCACTTTCGTTTCGATCAATCCGTCGCAGGCAACTACTGACTGGAAAGCCGTATGCGGGAAAACCGCCCGTACGGTTTGGAGGGAGGGGAGACCGGATTAAACGGTCTTCCCTACCCCTATGCCTTTGGGCGTTAAGATGTCTCGCTGTTGTCACCAGGAATGAGATGAGAATGACGAAGCTCGAGTTGAACAGGACCCCATCCGCATGCCTGACCGTCCTTGCCACACTGTTGTTCGTATCAGCGATCGCCTCCGCCGACGACAAAGTCACGTTCAATCGTGACGTACGCCCGATTTTGTCCGATAAGTGCTTCTTCTGTCACGGGCCGGACAGTGCCAAACGAGAAGCCAAACTGCGACTGGATGATCGCGACGTCGCTGTCGCCTCTGGAGCCATCATTCCGGAGAAGCCTGATGAAAGTGAGATGCTGCGGCGCATCCTGAGCCATGATCCGGACGAACAAATGCCACCCGCATCGGCGAAGCTGGCGAAACTCACGCAGGCAGAAATCGAAACGCTGCGAAAATGGATTGAACAGGGGGCCGAGTACGAAGGGCACTGGTCGTTTATCCCGCTTTCAAAAGATGCCCTCGGAACTGATGTGAGCAGTGATGTGACCCACCGCATCGATGAAGTCGTCACGATCGGGCTTGCTGCGCGTGGTCTGCAGATGCAGCCGGAAGCAGAACGGAGTACGCTCATTCGACGGCTGAGTTTTGACATCACTGGTTTGCCGCCGACGTCTTCCGAAGTCACAGCCTTTGTGGAAGATCAGTCTCCGGATGCTGTTGAGAAGCTGGTTGATCGGTTACTGGCATCACCCGCGTACGGCGAAAAAATGGCGATCGACTGGCTGGATACGGCGCGCTACGCCGACAGTTTTGGTTTTCAGGTCGATCGTCCGTGGGAAATGTGGCCGTGGCGCGACTGGGTCATTAAAGCGTACAACGATAACATGCCGTTTAATGACTTCATCACATGGCAACTGGCTGGCGACTTGCTGCCTGATGCCACAGACGAGCAGATTCTGGCAACAGCGTTTAACCGGCTGAATCAACAGGAAACCGAAGGCGGCAGTGTGGAAGAAGAGTACCGCGTCGAATACGTCTGCGATCGCGTCCAGACATTTGCGACGACTTTCCTGGGACTGACCTTTGAATGTGTCCGTTGCCACGATCACAAGTTTGACCCGCTCACTCACAAGGAATACTATCAGTTCTTCGCCATGTTTCAGAACATCGACGAAGCTGGATTGTATTCCTACTTCACACCGTCACCGCCCACGCCCGCGCTGACGATGACGGACGCAGGATCTCATCAGAAACTGGCCTCGCTGCATCAGGCAGTCGCCGACCTAGATGCTGCTGCCGCAGAAGTTCGACTTGCCCGCGAACCTGCTTTTGCTGCGTGGTTGAATTCGCCGGATAGAAGCGGCAAGTCTCGATTGCCGCTGCCGGAGATGGGGCGATTTCAGTTCGAAGCGCTGGAGGGAGACAAGCTGGCGAATTCCACCGCTGCTGACAAGCCTGCCGTGCTGAAGGGCGAAAACCGAATTGTTCCCGGACATGATGGGAACGCGATTGAGTTTACGGGCGATGATTCAATCGACTTGCCATTCGGTAACTTCAAACGCGAAGAACCGTTCACAATTTCGTTGTGGTTGAAGACACCCGACGTGAAAGAACGTGCAGTCGTTTTTCATCGCTCGCGAGCGTGGACTGACGCGGCCAGTCGCGGTTATGAACTGTTGATCGAAGACGGGCGGTTAAAATGGTCGCTGATTCACTTTTGGCCGGGAAATGCCGCGTCGATTGCGGCAATGACGGCTCTGCCAGTGAATGAATGGGTGCATGTGGTCGTATCGTCCGACGGAAGCAGTCTTGCATCGGGACTCACCATGCGAATCAACGGCCAGTTGATGGCCGTCGATGTCGTGAAAGACAATTTGACTCGTGAAATTACGGGCGGTGGTGGTGACAATATCGCGCTGGGGGAACGTTTTCGCGATCGGGGTTTCAAAGGCGGAATGATCGATGATTTTCGCGTTTTCTCAAGGCGTCTCACTGATCTCGAAGCCGTCGCCACGTTTGATGAAGCTGCCGCGAGCAATCTCTTCAATCTTCCCACTGCTGAACTCAGTGAGAGCCAGCGGGCGACTTTGTTTGAGTACTTTCTGGTGACCACTGACGAAGTCTGGGCGCAGCATCTGGCAGCGTTGCAGGCCGCTCGTGGTGGACTCGCTCAGTTCCGTGATGGACTCAAGGAAATCATGGTGATGCAGGAGTTGCCGGAACCGAAGAAATCTTACGTGCTGTATCGCGGTGAGTACACTCAGCGACGCGAGGAAGTCTTTGCGGGAACTCCGGCGGTGCTGTCGCCGTTTCCAGAGGATGTCCCAAAGAACCGGCTGGGTCTGGCAAAATGGCTCACAGATCCACAACACCCGCTCACCTCGCGAGTGACAGTGAATCGTGTATGGCAGAGTCTGTTCGGACGTGGACTGGTGAAGACAGCAGAAGATTTCGGCAGCCAGGGCAGTCGCCCGCTGTATCCGGCAGTCCTTGATTCACTGGCGTTGCAGTTGATCGAATCGAACTGGAACATGAAGCGGCTCGTTCGATCGATCGTACTTTCACAAACATACCGTCAACGCAGCATGGCCGATGACAAGACAATGGCCGACGACCCGGACAACGAATGGCTGGCTCGTGGACCACGTTTTCGATTGTCGGCAGAAATGATTCGGGACAATGCACTGACGGCTGCGGGACTGTTGAATCGCACAATCGGCGGACCACCGGTGAATCCGTACGAAATGTCTGAGGCATTCAAACCAGTCGCCGCCAGCGAAGGTGACAACGTTTATCGCCGAAGCATATATACAAATTGGCGTCGCACAGGCCCACCGCCGGCGATGCTTGCCTTCGACGCACCGCGCCGAGCTGTCTGTGCAGCGAAACGTGAACGAACGGATTCTCCATTGCAGGCTCTGATCCTGCTCAACGGCATCCAGTACGTTGAAGCCGCACGCGTACTCGGAGAATCACTTTACCGCGATGCATCTGGCAACGTCGAAGCGATGATTGAGCAAGGTTGCCTGCGATGTCTCAGCCGCAAACCTGATGCACAAGAAATGGAGATTCTGACGCAGTTGTACAATGAACAGTTGGACCATTTTCGCAGTCACCCCACTGACGCGGACGAGTTACTCAAAATCGGCCAGTTCCCGCACGACACAGAAATCAGCCCCATCGAAGCCGCTGCTGGCACGATGCTGGCTCAGGCGCTGCTCAATCATGATGAATGTGTGATGAAGCGATGAACAGTCTGCTGCAGGATGGACATTCATGTCCGTCGGATGGCCGTCGAAAGTTGCTCCCGAGCCAGCTATTATTGTGTAGCCATTGTCCGCTCAACCTGCGACGGACATGAATGGCCAGTTATTGATCATGGGCAGTCTGTAGACAAGCAACGCGCAGGCACACCGAAACACGGTCATGGTGCGCCTGCGCTGCCGCTTGTCACACCCTACAAATTCACAAATTGGCCAGCCGTGGCTCACAGCTCGCCGGGGGTTACGGTAAACTATTCGGGCTTCTCAGCATTGAGGACCGCTTCAGCGATCGACCGCATTTCTGTCTGGTATTGGTCAAGCAAGTCCAGGCTGGCAGGGTGATGGTTTATTCGCAGCCAGGTTTCGTAGGAGATCACTTTCCTGCCGCCCGGCAACTCTTTGGTCCAGAGCAGGCCGTCGCCCTGGATGTTGACGATTGATTTCCCATCCGTCATTCGTGCTCGCAGAGCGATTTCAACTTCCTCTTTGACGAAAGTCAGGAAGACATAATCGTCGGCTTTGATACCGGCGCCTTCCAACTTCCAACCCAAAGATTCAATTTCCTTCGTGTAGAGTTCACCGACTTCCAGCAATGGCATTGAGCCCATCGTAAACTCGATACTCTTGTCAATCGAATCAAACTTAGCAGACTTCAATTCATTCAGAATCGGAAAGTCGGCTGCTTCGATCCCAACAACTGCGGCATCGGACGTGGCTGGTTCTGCCAGTTTTGCCAGTTGCCATGAATACTTTTCCAGTTTATCGCCGACGCGGACGAGCGTTCTGCCTGTAGGTAAGCTCTGCAGTCCGACGGTCAAGTCCTGTTGACCGCGAACGTACGTCAGCCAGTTGTGATCATCTTTGAGGCTCCGACCGTACTCTCGAACGAGCCAACCTTGAGCAACCAGTTCCTTGTCATAGAACTCGCGAGTCTGAACCAAATCCATCACTGTCGTTGCGACGAGCAACGGCTGTGTAGAGGTATCTAACTCGACAAAGCCTGAATCCGGCGGGATGGGGATGGAGTTGGCTGTCAGGAATCTTGAGTACTGAATGTTGTAGCTTGTCGGATCAGCGGGGAAGCGGCCAATGGAGACGCGCATTGTCATGCCGTTGCGCAGGAACTCCAGATCTCGGCCATCATCCTGTTCATTGTGCGATGCATGGAGCCTTGCATATGCCGTCCAGCCAGCGGCGTGCATCTTGCGAAGCAGTGTCGTTTCAATCTCGATCAAATCGGCCTTTGTGCGATAAATCACCGTGTCTTCATTTTCGAAGACCAATTCGATCGGGGCCGCGTCATACTTCGGTGCCCATCGCACATCGTAGTTGCCCGCGAAATTCACGTTGATCGAAGTCTTCGATTCTGCACCTTCGTAGAACGACACTGAAATCATAAATCCGGCTTTTTGAAATCGAATCGAACCTGGCGTCGCTGCTGCGGCCACGACTTCATTCCAACCTGCTTTGCCCAAATGATAACGGTAAAACAACTGGGCTTCGTCTGGACTCACTGCAGCGTCGTAGCTGATATTGAACTCGTCATTGATTCTCGCATTACTATTTGGCAGTCGCGGGAATGTTCGGAAGTCAATGGCTTGCAGCAACTGTGTCGGCGTTGCTGGCTCGCGGGTTTCCTAGTCCGGCATGGCCACAGCAGCGTGCAGTGGATGCAATCCTAATGCATCTCCATTCTTCATCGTCCCCCAGATTCGCGTGCGGCCATTTTCTGATACAACGACAAGCACGTTCGTTTTGGGCAGCCAGCTCAATCCCGTGATCGGCCAGCCAAATGTGTCTATGATTTGTACAACCTTCCCGCTGGAATTTCCTGCGAATCAGGAGCGATCGCGATCTGAGTAATATCGTTGGAGTACAGCTCCTTTGAATTTAACTCCGCGCGGTCCGAGATGCTCCATATCCGAATTGTTCCTTCACTGTCACCAGCAGCGAACCACTTTCCATCCGGCGACACGGCAAGCGACTTGATCGTTTGATCGTCAGCTTGTTCGAGAAACACATGTTCCGGAGTTTCTGCATCGATTGACCAAAGCGTAACGTTGGTGCCCGCCAAAATGAAATGGCGTCCGTCCAGCGCAGCAGCCAAATTGCTTACGAATCCAATCGAACTTGATTCGCGGCATGCCAACAAATGCAGTGGTTCAAACTCCGGCTGCATCCATTGAGTCAGTTGCTCCGGCGTCGGTTCAACAACCTGTTTGACAAATCTTGGCGATGCATCCTCCTTGGCTGCGTTCGTGGCTAATGCTGACTTTCCGTCCTGCGTTTCGGTCGCCGAACCAATCGATTCTAAAGCATCTCCATCATTAGCAACCTCAGCGACGGCTGCGGTACTCACTGGGACACTGATTTCGGGCGTGCTGATTTTTTCGGTCCTTTCGCTCGACGCATTTGGCGTTTCTTTCACGTCGCTTACGGGAGTCTGAGGCTGACTACTTGTGGTGTGTTGGCCTGCTGGCTCCGGCGCGTCGCCGCACCCGCAGTTGACAAGCATCGCCACAGCAAGGATCAGACTGCATTTTCGCCGTAACGAATTGCGTGGTAACCGCGCGCGAACCGACTTTTCAAAATCGACATGTCTAGACGGATGAGGGATCGACAACCACATAATAAATGCCTCGGTGATCAGGACAGACATGCGGGAGAAACGTTATTTAGACGTTCGGCAGATAAAAACGTGCCGTTCACGCAGACGCTGCTTCGCGGCAAACCCTTATCTGCGACTCGCCGGATGTCTGCCGTCTGATTGTAAGTCACACTGGTGTCCTGTGACAGCAACCGAAGTGCCAAAAGCTAATCGTCGTATTCCTTTGTTTGCCCATCGCACTGGGGAAATTTAAGGTTTTCGCTGTAACGTTACACACTCCAACCGGGAACTTTGTCGTCAATGATTAACCAACCAGAACAGTCCTTGTGCTTTCCCCAAATTAACAGATCCACCCGAAACCCGAATACGGAAAGACCGCGCCTGACTGACCCGCGATACAAGCGAAAAACTGCCGTTTATGGATTGTACAGGTGATTCGGAACATGCAGATCAGACCTGCAGTCCAAGCTCTTCTTAACGCACGACGTCGCATGGTCGATATTGAGGACATGACTGAGGCCACTCGACAATCCAGCGAGTTTGAAAACAACTGTCTGACGGTCGTTAACTGCTACGCCGTTCGCGACGCAGCGGCGAAAGCGTCTGGTGGTGAATACGCCGGTTGGCTGGATCGAATTCAGGACGTGCCGGGAATTGAAAGGTCGTCGCTGACTTCCATCCACGGATTTTTGATCGCTCAGGGACTGATTCGCTTCGAATTCACAGGCCGCAGTGTGGGACTACAGTACCAGCTCAGCACGCAGGGCCGTGAGTCGATCGCCCGTGGATCTGTCTATCTCAGTGACGACCCGCACCGCGACGAAACCACCAACTCCGAAAGCGAATTCATCGGGCAGGCCGCCTGAATTGCGTTTGACAATGCTCACTTCTGCCTTGGCAATTTGAACGTGAAGTTTCCCAGCATTGTATAAAGGTTGATCAGAGCCCGGTCCATGATCTCTTCACCCGCACCCAGACTCACCCAGCTCACAGCTGAATCGGCACCGTAACCGCCTTCTGCCGCGGCTTCGATCGTCGGGAAATACATGTGATGGCCGTTACAGTAGCCAAAGAAAAACGTTTCCGCTGCCCGCGAACGTTCTTTTAGTCGCAGACTGTGTTCGCAGAAGAATTCACCGGACCCGCCGACCAAGGCCAGTTCCTGATTGATCAGGATGGTTGTTCCTTGCGGATGAATGGTATTCTGCAGCAGATCTTCAGACATCGATGCGGCAGCGAGTTCTGGGAAGAAGGCCGTGCTGAACAACACCTGCGTCGCGGGGCTTGCGAATGGGACACGCGTGGTAAACTTAAACGTTTCTTCCGTCCCATTGAGACGTGGTCGTTCAGGAATTTTAGATTCGATAGTTCCCGCAACCTCCGTCACCTGCGTGGCCATTGCCTTTCCGAAAGCATCGACCCCGCGGGTCTCCTCGGTCGTCGAAACGGACATGTCGCCGGATGCTCCCTGCATAAAAATGCAGTTGGTGCTCAATTGTTCCTCCACGGCGTTCATCATCGCTCCGGGCCATTCGGCGGAGAATCGCAAATCAGCCGCATCCAGCATCGTCGGATGCGCCGCATAGTTGACGACAATGGCGATTGGCTTTCCGTTCAGATCATCCAGACGAATTACGCCGAGTTCAGTATCGACGGGCTTCGGTTCAATCTTCGAATGTCGATTTCGATTCATTGCCACTGGCTTTGTTCCCCAGCCGATCTTTGCGTCCTGAACATCCGCCGCCGCCGCATCGATCGCCTGGATAATTTTGCTTTCCAGTTCTTTGGAGTATGCTACGGCATCGTCAAAAGCTCCCTGACCTTTGCCCGGTTCATCCAGCAGTTCAATCACGGGTCCGTGATGCGTGTGTGAGCCGGAGATCATGATCAGGCCAATTCCAGAATTCGTCTTGATAGCCTCGCGAATTCGAACCATCATCACGTCTGTTGGGGAACGACCAAGATCCAGTCCGACGAGGGCCAGTTTTTCCGTGCCGACGTCGATGACGACCGCTTTTGCATACAGTGGATCGCGAATCCCGATTGACAGCGCCGCATGCCTCGCCCCATAACCCCACATCGGAGTGGGCTTTGTCGGCGTAATGTCCTGCTTTGCAAATCCTACTTTGAAGTGCCTCGCTTCGGCACTGGTCGAGATCAGCAGGACAATTGAAATCGCAAGCAGGATCGACGGTCTTCGGGAATGCATGTTTACAACCTTGATATTCTTCTGTAGATCGACTCTTCTGAATCGGGTGCGTCTTACCAGATTCTTAATCTTAATCGTACTCTTAATCTTAATCCCCTGTTGCAGGCGGAGTAATGCACTAATCTATAACTCCGACACGGCTAGCCAATTTGTGCATTTGTAGATCGAATGAATGGTGGGCCGGCGCTGTCGCTTGTCCCACCCTACATACGATACGGCGTAGGTTCACAAACTGGCCGACCTTGACATTTCCGACGGTCGCGGCGAAGTCGAGCAGGATTAAGAGCAGGATCTAGACGGGAAATCAGAACGGCCCCGGTGGTCGGTCATCGACAATCAGGATCAAGACCCAGCCACGTAGATCGGATTTGACAGAATCCAGATCATTCGCGTCCCGGCCACGTCAAGCCATGCTTCGCAACGGTAGACGCCTGGCTTGGTGACTTCGCTGTTTAAAGAATTTCCGTCGGATTCCGAGATGACATCACCGTTGCAAATGACTCGCCAATGGACCGGCAGCGGGGCGACTGCCTTCAAAGCAAGGGCCGGCGAAAGAGTCACCTGACTGCCCATTTCGTGACGCATGGTTTCCGAGTTCGCCGCGAAATCGAAGCCCGTCGAATCTGCGATCCAGTCAAACGCAACAAAAGCCCGGCCAGCATCTAGGCATTCCCGGACGGAATGCTCACTCAGATCCGTCAGCAGCAGATGCGTGCCGACATGGCGCAGGCTGTTTTCATAGCGGTCAAGATACATGCTGAAAATCACATCACCTAGCTGCTTGTTCTTTCGCAGTGCCTCACTGTCCGGCACCGCAGCAAGATCCATCTCAAGGATCTTGTCGCCCAGAGCATCTTCGAGCTGTCCTTTGTCACCTGCGGTCCAGCGAATCACGAAACCGACGTTCTGGTGAGCGTCATTGGCTGAGACCCCTGTGTGCGGAGCGATCTGACTGAGTTCGTCCCAGCGTTTGAGATAGTCGGACGGATAGTTCTGTAAAGCCGCAAAAGATTCCTGCGGATAGGTCCGAATCAGCTCTGCCATCTGTATCATCCGAAACGGATTCTTCAGAGCCGAGATCATGTTTTTCTCGTCTTTAAAATCGGCGTGCGTGTTGTAAATTTCTACACCGGTCACGCCCTGAATCTGCCAGTCCATTCGCTCTTCCAGGTGAGAGACAAAGATCTGACCGTCGCGGCCACGAATCAGATCTGACAGTTCCTGAGGCGACGTGGGTGTGACGCCTCGAAGACTCATTTTCGGATACGCAAGAAACCCCTGCATCTCCGCGCCAGGGATCATGAGCACGCCATCCTTCAGACCCTGATTGCCGTCCACAAAGAAGTCGTAATGATCTGCCGGATGCTCAGAAAACATCAACACACTGGTCCCTGTCGCACGGGCCGCCGCGACGATTTCATCGACCGTGCCCACGCTGTCATGCGACCAGTGAGAATGCACATGCAGATTGGCTCGATGTTCCTGAAAAGGCCCGGTCCGGGGAACCTCCGTGCGCTGCTCGCGGAAAGCCGCCACCGACTGCCGCACCGCTTCCAGCCGTTCAGGCTTGAGATTCTCCATAGCATCGGCTGCGGCAGTGGACACAAGGGGTGTCATCGAAATCGCAACAAATACGAATGCAACAGTCGACAATATGTATAAAAATCGGTTCATTGAGGCCACCTAGTTGTTTCCGGAACTGTGCGAGCATCTGTTCGCTGCGTTTGCTTTCCAGCGATGTTGTACACGATATTGGTATTGGTTCTTCATTGCCAGTCTTGACTTTGCGGCGTATTCTGACACCGCATGTCGCTCCAGCTTTTTCATCCTGCAATTGTACAGTGGTTTCAGTCCCGGTTTTCCGGGCCGACTGAGCCGCAGATTGAGGGCTGGCCGCATATTCATGCGGGCCGTGATATTCTTATCGCGGCACCAACGGGCAGCGGGAAAACGCTGACCGCGTTCTTGTCAGCAATTGACCGGCTGCTCCGGCTGGCGGAGGCTGGCGAACTATTGGACGAGATTCGCGTAGTCTATATCTCACCGCTGCGCGCCTTGTCGAATGACATGCATCGCAATCTGCAGCAGCCCTTGGATGAGATTCTGGCACTCGCCGCAGAATCTGGTCTGCAGATTCCACAGATTCGAGTCGGGCTTCGCACGGGTGACACGCCTGCCGCGAAACGGGCTGCGATCATCAAGCGGCCTCCACATATTCTCGTGACCACTCCGGAATCGTTGTATCTGATGCTGACGAGCGCACGCAGTCGTGATGTGCTCAAGACCGTCGAAACTGTGATCGTCGATGAGATTCATGCACTGGTTCGCGACAAACGCGGGTCACATCTAGCACTGTCGCTCGAACGTCTGGCAGAAATCTGCCCGCGCAGGCTGCAGCGAATCGGATTGTCGGCGACGCAGCGGCCGATTGATAAGATCGCGGAGTTTCTGGTAGGTGTGCCGGATGACCGCTCGTCCGGCGCGATGCCGATCATTATTGACATCGGCCATCAGCGGCAACTGGATCTGGGCATCGAAACGCCGTCGAGCGACCTCGGTGCCGTCTGCATGCACGAACAATGGGCGGAAATCAACTCGCGCATCGTGGAACTCATTAATTCGCATCGGGCAACGCTGATCTTTGTGAACACACGGCGGCTGGCGGAACGATTGACGCATCAGCTCAGCGAGATTCTGGGCGAAGACGCTATCAGCAGCCATCATGGTTCACTGGCATATAACCATCGGCAGGACACTGAGCAACGCCTGAAATCCGGGCAACTGAAAGCTGTGGTCGCCACTGCGTCGCTCGAAATGGGGATCGATGTCGGTTACATCGATCTCGTGCTGCAGATCGGTTCACCTCGCAACATCTCAACGCTTCTGCAGCGGATCGGTCGTTCAGGCCATGCCCTCGGACTGATCCCAAAAGGAAGGTTGTTCGCCCTGACTCGGGATGAACTGATCGAATGCATCGCGGTGATCCGGGCGATCCGCCACGGAAATCTCGATATTATTCCCATTCCTTTGGCGCCGATTGATGTGCTGGCTCAGCAGGTCGTCGCGGAAGTTGCGTGCCAGGAATGGAACTCTGATGAACTGTTTTCGCTGTGTCGGCGGGCCGCGCCCTACAAAAATCTGGACCGGACGACGTTTGACCGTGTCGTGGGATTTCTGAGCGAAGGGCTGACACCATCCACAGGTCGGGGCCGAGTTTTCCTGCATCATGATCAGGTGCAACGACGATTGAGGGCTCGACCCGGCGCGAGACTCACGGCGATTGCCAATGGCGGTGCTATTCCGGAAGTTTTTTCAATCCGCGTTATTACGGAAGAGGATCACACAACCGTCGGTACGGTCGATGAACATTTCGGCAGCGAGACCCAGGCGGGAGACATTTTTGTGCTGGGAAACACGTCGTGGCGTGTTCGATATCTTCGCGGCGGCGACCTTTACGTTTCCGATGCTGGAGGCGCACCTCCTTCAATTCCATTCTGGCAAGGTGAAGCGCCAGGCCGGACGGCTGAACTTTCCGAAGCAGTTTCGCAGCTGCGTGAGGAACTGGAGCAACGAGTGGCGGATCGCGCTGCGGCTCAGGACTGGCTGATTGGGGAAGCCAGTGTCACGCCGGAGGCAGCGCGGCAGGTCGTTGAGTATGCTGCTGCTCAGAAGGCTGCCATCGGATTGCTGCCCACATGCCGTCGCGTGGTGTTCGAACGATTCTTCGATGAGAGCGGCGGAATGCAGCTCGTCATCCATGCGCCGTTTGGTACTCGCATCACGCGAGCCTGGGGGCTGGCGATGCGAAAGCGATTTTGTCGTTCGTTCGATTTTGAGCTTCAGGCGAATGCTGACGACGACGGAATTGTGCTGTCACTGGGACCGCAGCACAGCTTCCCGCTGGAGAGCATGTTTCCGATGCTCAACTGCAGCAATGTGCAGGCCCTGTTTGAGCAGGCAGTACTGGTCGTCCCAATTTTTTTGAATCGATGGCGATGGAATGCAACTCGCGCGCTGCAGGTTCCGCGCTTTCGCAACGGGAAAAAAGTTCCACCAGCACTGCAACGATTTCGCAGTGAAGATCTGTTGACAGCCGTATTTCCGAAGCTGACCGGGTGTCAGGAAAATGTCGTCGGGGATATCGAACTTCCGGATGATGTACTCGTTCAGCAAACGATGGATGACTGTCTTCACGAAGCCCACGACATGGAAGCACTCAAGGAGGTCTTTGCAGCGGTTGAACGTGGAGAAATCGAATTCATCGCGCGGGACACGCGCGAACCCTCGCCATTCAGTTACGAACTCCTGAATGCCAACCAGTATGCGTTTCTGGATGGCGGTGAGGCAGCGGAACGCAGGGCTCGCGCGGTCGCAACACGTCGATCATTGTCGGTCGATGATGTCCGTGACCTTGGGCGACTGGACGCCGGTGCGATTGCTCAAGTGGTTGCAGACGCTCAGCCTCTGGTGCGGAATCCCGATGAACTGCATGACATGCTGCTGAGCAGAATTGTGCTGCCGGTGGAGGAAGGAGATGAGTGGTCCAGCTGGTTTAGCCACCTGGCCAGCGCCGGGCGTGCAACGCTTGTGATCTGGCAGCTGCAAACGGCGAAGCAGGACGTCGTGCGGGCGTGGGTCGCGACAGAGCGAGTTCCCGCAGTGCTGGCAGCATTCCCGGATGCAGTGCTCACGCCAGTCGTCACGGTACCGAATGGCGTGAAGACCGAATGGGAATCGACCGAAGCTCGAGTTGCGATGGTACGAGGACTGTTGGAAATCTGTGGGCCGGTGACAACGGAATCGGCTGCGGCACGAATTGGCATCACCGTGAATCAGACGGATGCCGCACTTCAATCGCTGGAAGGCGACGGAGTGCTGCTGCGCGGCAAGTTCACGCCGCCCGCGGCGACAGTGTCGGATGAGACTCATAGCAGGTCCGAGAATTTTCCATCCGAATTCACACAGGTTGCGGAGTGTTGCGAAGTCCTGCCCGGCAGGCAGGATGTACAGACCGAATGGTGTCATCGGCGTTTACTTTCGCGCATTCATCGGCTGACCATGGACGGACTTCGGCGGCAGATTGAACCGATCTCAGTCGATATCTTTATGCGGTTTCTGTTTCGACATCATGGTGTCGTTGAATCTCATCGCCGTGAAGGATCGAATGGTCTGTTTGAAGTGATTGGTCAGCTTCAGGGGCTCGACATCCCATCCGTGGCCTGGGAACGCGACATTCTTCCGCTGCGAGTCACTGGATATCATTCAGAATGGCTGGATGAGTTGTGTCTGACGGGCGAGGTCGGTTGGGCGCGACTCTTTCCGCCGCCACGGGATCCTGACAAGTCGCGACCGATGGCGAGTCTGACGCGAGTCGCACCGGTGTCGATTTTTCTTCGCGAAGACCTGCTCTGGCTGGCCGCACGCGCGCCGAATCCTGAATTCGAAGGAGTCAGCAGTCCTGCGGATCAGATTCTGGAGATTCTGACGTCGCGCGGAGCTCTTTTTGGAACGGACCTCCAGGCTGAGACTCGTATGTTACGCGATCATCTTGATGAGGCGCTCGGCGAACTTGTCTCACGTGGTCTGATCACAGCAGATGGATTTTCCGGCCTCCGTGCTCTGGTCGCTGAGAAACGACCGACGTCGCGTCGATCAACTCGGGGCCATGCCGAACGAATCCGCGTCACACCTGCAGCAGTCGGACGGTGGTCGTTGGCTCGACGGGCGGAGGAGTCCGATGATGCGGGCAAATCCCTGAATCCAGCAGCGACGTCAATTTCCGGATCGCGAACGGCGGATGTTTGCACGACGCTGGGCGCTCACACTGGTAGTCTGGAGACTAAACGGCATGATGAACCATCGCATGATGTCAACAGGGAATGGGCCTGGCAACTTCTCCGCCGCTGGGGTATCGTGTTCCGTGATCTGCTGTCGAATGAAGACGGTGCGCCTGCGTGGTTTGAACTTCTACAGGTGTTTCGCAGACTCGAAGCGCGGGGTGAAATTCGGGGTGGTCGATTTATCACAGGCGTTGGCGGAGAACAGTTTGCTCTGGCCGACACTGTTCAGAAACTGCGACAACTTCGAGACCTAGGTCCTCAGCAGGAATTGGTTGTCATCACGGCAGCCGACCCGCTGAATCTGGTCGGCGTACTGACAAAACACGATCGCGTACCGAGGACTGCGAGCAATCGTGTCGCTTATCTGGACGGTGTTCCGGTCGCCGTCCTGCGCGGCGGCAGCACGGAAATTCTGGAAAAAACACCGGAAGAATGGCTCACGACCGCGTTGAGCCGACTGAGCCAATACACGCTGATGATACCCGAAATTGTCGTCTCGCTGATCCCGACACCACAATCCTGATGGTGCAGCATGGAACTCGATCGTTTCTGCGCTGACATCTTGCCCGTTGCTGCCTATCGCCGACAACTACTGTTCCAATTCTAACGATTCGTCCGGTAATTTTGCGAGTTTTTCTCGGTTTTTTGACGGGCACCGTTCAAGTCCTTGACGCTCAAACACCGGGTTCCAATAATCCTGCACACTCCGGGAGGTTTTCCAGCCTCCTAAACCGCTCTTGCCATATCTCGCGGGATTCTGACAAAATGAAGCCGGAAGAACTGAACAGTTTTCGGAAGTTGCTGAAACTGCTCCAGGCACGCCTGCGAGGCGATGTCGAACAATTGCAGGAAGAAGCTTTCTCGACCTCGGAATCCGGGAATGATCAGCGGTCTTCCAATCACATGGCTGAAATGGGCTCTGACGCTTGGGATCTGGACTTCTCTTTGCAGCTTGTGGAAAGTGATCAGGGTGTGCTTGAAGAGATTTCACATGCCCTTAAACGAGTTGATGACGGTACCTACGGCCTGTGTGAATTGTGTCTGCAGCAAGGACTTCCTGAAGCCAAAGCCAGAATTCCCAAGATGCGGCTTCAGGCGATACCTCACGCGAGAAATTGCGTTGACTGTGAGCGGAAGAAGGAACTAGGTCGTTGAAGTCGATTTTTCCCCGGAATCGAATCCCCATCTATGTCACAATCGCCATTTTGGCGTTGGCGGCAGATCTTGGAAGCAAGGAATGGACCTTTCGTGCATTGGGACTTTACGGTCGTTCGCGTCTGCTGATTGATTCATGGCTCAGGTTTGAACTTTTGACGAATTTAAACGAGGGCGCGCTTTGGGGAGTTGGCCAGGGCATGGCTCCCGTTTTCGCGGTCCTCAGTATCGGTGCCTTCATCGGCGTTATCTACTGGCTTTTCTTCTGTGGTGCCGCAGCCAGCCTGTGGACGACGGTGGCCCTCGCGCTGGTTTCCGGAGGCACGCTGGGCAATCTCTACGATCGCCTTGGACTGCACGGACTCCACCTGCCAAATTCCCAAAACCGCGCGCTTGCCGTCCGCGACTTTCTGCATTTTCAGTTTGGCAATTATGACTATCCGATTTTCAATATCGCCGACAGTTGTCTGGTCGTCGGAGCTATCATGCTGATTCTGCAGTCGCTGAAACCGGTGCCGACCGAAGTCCTCAGCGAAGCGAAGGCGGCTGACTGACCTGTGGCGGAAGCCCCATCACGCATCCAGATCGAGGCGAGCGGCATGCGTCAGCTTGCCGGTACGAAGAGCGGGCTCACGCCGCGCTTCTCGCCGGACTCATTTCCGGCCGCGTGTAGGATAGTCAATGGAATTTGCTCCCGGAAATGCTTATACCAACAGTCCGCAGACGCCATTTTGCTGACAAAGTCTAAGCCGTTCGTCCTTCCCCTCCGGAGCCTGACATGTTTCGCGCAAATGTATTGCTGTCGAGAGTCTTTGCTGTTTTTTTTGCGTTTGCTGCGTCGCTGGGAGTCACTCAGGATGCGACGGAGATTGCACCTGCGGCCACCGTGCCACTCACGATCGAAGGTGATCTTGCATCACAAATGGTCGATGGCATCGATCGATTCCTGCTGAATCAGATCGCCGCCGATGCTGAATCGCGCGCCGAACGGTTTACGGTGGATACATCTTCGGTAGAAGCCTATGAAGCATCGCTGAAGCCGCATCGCGAGAAACTGGCGAAGTGCCTGGGAATTCGTGATGCGAGGTTGCCATTCACAAGCCCGGAGATCATTGCGGCAGTTGGAGCGGATTATGTCATCGCTTCTTCGGAGAAGTTCACGGTTCAGGCCATCCGCTGGCCGGTGCTGAGCGATCCGTCTCCGCAAGGGCAAGGGCTTCCATCGATTTTTGGAGAAGGGTTGCTGCTGACGCCGAAGGGTGATGTTGTTGCCAATGTGATCGTGTTGCCGGATGCGGATCAGACGTCGGAACAAATCTGCGGACTTGCGGAAGGCATTGCAGAAGAGTCGCAGGTAGCACGTCATCTTGCGGAAGCCGGCTGCCGTGTCGTTGTGCCAACCCTGATCAGCCGTCATCGCGAAAAACGTCTTGGCCGTGCGGATCTGACGAATCGCGAATATCTGCATCGAGCCGCCTTTGAACTTGGTCGAACACTGGCGGGTTACGAAATCCAGATGTCGTTGGGCATCGTGGACTGGTTCAGTACTTCATCACCGGAAACACCGATTGGAATTTTCGGTTACGGGGAAGGCGGAATGCTTGCTTTGTTTGCGGCGGGTCTGGACACCCGTATTCAGACAACCTGTGTGAGCGGCTTCTTCGGTCCTCGCGAAGAAAGTTGGAAAGAGCCGATCGACCGCAATTTCTTTGGCCTGCTCCGCGACTTTGGGGCGCAAGAACTTGCCATGCTTGTGGCTCCGCGAAAACTGATGATCTTACACGAAGCAGTACCGTCGGTCGTTTTGGACGGAAATGGAGGAGCACCGGCTGAGTTGCTCCAGCCGGAAACCGAAAGGCTGACTCAGGATTTCAAAGCCATTCAGACGGCGACGCAGCCTTTCGAAAACTGGGTGTCTTTACTAACCAAGCGATGTGCGTTTGATGCGATGCGGATACTTCCGTTTCTCGACCTATTGACTAAAAAAAACAATGAAACATCGGCTCAACTATCTCCGATTCAATCCAACTCCGATGCATCTTTAGGACGCGAAATCCGCCTCCTCAGGCAAATCGACCGCCACAATCAGGCGCTGCTTCGCGAAAGCCCCTTCGTTCGCAAGGAATTCATGTCAAAGCTCGATATGAGTTCCGTGGAAGCCTACGAAAAATCCTCTGAGCCTTATCGGGAAATCTTCCGAAAGGAAGTCATCGGCGAATTTGATCAACCGCTGCTGCCGTTCAATGCGAGGTCTCGCAAGTCATGGGATACAGAGAAATGGACAGGCCACGAAGTCGTGCTGGATGTCTTTCCGGACGTGTTTGCGTACGGCGTGCTGTTGCTGCCAAAGGATCTGAAGCCCGGCGAAAAGCGACCGGTCGTTGTCTGCCAGCATGGACTGGAAGGTCGTCCGACGGATGTCTTCCTTGGCGACAACCCGTCCTATCACGATTTCGCTGCAAAGCTTTGCGAGCAGGGTTTCATTACGTTCTCGCCTCAGAACCCGTACATCTTCACGGATCGTTTTCGGACGCTGCAACGGAAAGCTCAGCCGCTGGGCAAGTCGTTGTTTTCGATCATCGTGCCTCAGCATCAGCAGATCGTGAACTGGCTGAAGACCCAGCCCAATGTCGATGGTGATCGCATTGCATTTTATGGTCTGAGCTACGGAGGCAAATCGGCTATGCGGATTCCGGCTCTGGTGACAGACTATTGCCTGTCGATCTGCTCCGCCGACTTTAACGATTGGGTTTTGAAAAACGCCAGTACTCGCCACAACTTCAGCTATATCTGGACCGGCGAATACGAAATCTTCGAATGGGATCTCGGCAGTACGTTCAACTACGCTGAAATGGCGGCTCTGATTTGCCCGCGTCCGTTCATGGTCGAACGCGGCCACTTTGACGGAGTCGGCGAAGACGACTGGGTCGGTTACGAATACGCAAAGATCCGACATCTGTATGCCGCGAAACTCAAAATCGGCGATCAGACTGAAATCGAATGGTTCATCGGCCCGCATACGATCAACGGCCAGGGCACGTATAGATTTCTCCATCAGCACCTGGACTGGCCGGAATAGGAACTCAGTGCTTGTAGACTTTGTGCTGAGGGCGACCGGAGAGAATCTGTTCTTTGCCCCAATTTGTGACGGCTCGAAATGCTTCGCTGCGAATGAATTCCTGGAATGCCGTTTCCTCAGACCACTCACTGGTGATGAGATACGAAGCATCGTCGCTGACGTCTTTCCAAAGCGTCGAATTCGTGTGCCCAGGAGCTGCCTTCAGAGCGTCGATGACTCCGGCAAACTTCTCTTCAAAGTCTGATTGTTTGCCGGGAAGTACGTGATAATTCATGCCAACCGTAATCATTTCAACCGTTCCAAAACTGAGGTTCAATCGTCCGTCGGCTTTTTCGCCAGTGGCGGCATTCTAGTCGCCCCGTGTCACCAGCACGAGTCCACGAGTGTATTCCTATGTAGAATGTCCGATGGAAATGCGAACGTTACCGGCGGCTGAACGCAAAAGAGCACCTCGATTTCGAGGTGCTCTTTCGAGCGGAATCAATAGTCGCGGAAAACAGCGTAGTTCTGTGGTTCAGTGAATGGCAGGAAGAGTCCAGTGCTGTTCCGTTCTAGAAGTCGAGGGCGGCTTCGTCTTTTTCACCAGTGCCGTCATGCTCGTCTTTGTCTTCGGGTTTTCCGCCAGGAGCGTCCGGCTTGGCTTCGATGCCGAGTACTGCGGGAACGCCTTCTTCAGCAGGCGGAGCATCCACTGTCACAGTCAGAATCATCCCGGCTCGCAGATCATCGATTTTGTGTTTCTTGAAATACTTCTTCCCGCCGCGAACAACATCAACCTTGACTTCATACTTATAGACTTTGTCCCGATCATTTACATCGACGAGGAAAGATCGTTTCTCTCCCAGCGTTGTCATCTTCTGGTCCATGAGGAACACACCGGTGCCTTCCGGGCAGATGACAATGATTCGGGCTCTTGATGCTTCATAAAGGGCCTTTGACTGAGCAGCCACTGTCAGGCTGTCAATATCGATTCCTTCTTCGTGGGAACAATCCCAGCACCGCGCCGTTCCGCAAACGCCACAGGCCGGAGGGGCACAGGTGTTGCAGCCACCTCCGCAAATGGATCCGCCATTACAGACTGAACAGCCAGCAGTTGCGCCAGATGAGTTACAGCCTTCCTGAGAAATTCCACAGCCAGCCGATTCAATCGTCTCTGTCGGCGCAAACGACTGAACAGTCCCGACCGACTCAACCGGATTCGTAATCTCGTCTGCCGAGACAGTGTTCATCCAGCTCAGGAACAGGACAGAGCCTGCTGCGGCAAAGGTAAATCGCATGGGAGAAGATCCAGTTCAAAGATTTAAAGAGTTCTGCCCTGAATTCGTCTTCAAGGCAGCGCAACAGGCATTCACCAGACGGAATGATCGGACACTTGATTGAGAATACACCATTCGGAAGAGAAAGTTTCTGATTTTGCCGACGAGGCCGGCCTTAGGGCGCTCCTAAAGACCGCATCAGCACGTTGCTTTGCTCTTTGGAACGCCGTTCACATCGCCCCTCGAACCGGCCTGATCAACAATTCCGTGCCTTCCTTTATCGGCGCGGTTCAGCCAGCGTAACTTCCGTTTTCCTGACTTCGCTGCCGCGTTTGAAGCTGAGTTTTAGTCTGTCGCCGGGTTTTGATTCAATCAGAATCTCGATCAGCGTCTGATAGCCTTCGACCGTTGTCTCATCGACCTTTGTGATGACGTCGCCAGTTTGAAGACCGCCCGCTTCTGCCGGAGACTTTTCCCGCACGGATCGAATCACGATGCCTTCTACTCCGCTTGCAGCAAGATCCGGCTGGATGCCAAGGAACGGGGCTCGATTCGCCGCTCGACGATTGCGTGGCTGAGATGAAACAAACGAGGGCGGTTTTTCAAGGACGTCAATTCCACGCAGCAGTTGCTCGGAATAGTCGATCACGGATACTGCACCTTCGATATTCAGTGTTTCGAAATCATCATCCGGTGTGTGGTAAATCGATGTCATGCCGGTGAAGCAGAACAACACGGGAATCTGCTGTTGATAGAACGGCAAGTGATCACTCCCGGCGAAGGCACTATCGACAATCGTGATGCCGATCGGAGTGGCTTCATCTGCTTTGATGACGATGTCACGGAACTCCTCCGCAGTGCCCACGCCGTTGACTTCGACGACGTTGTTCCTGAGATTGCCGATCATGTCAAAATTGATCATTGCAATCGTGTCATCAAGCGGAACAGCGGGATGCTGGACGTAGAAATTGCTGCCAATAAGCCCGCGTTCTTCGCCTGAGAAACAAACAAAGACCATGCGATGTTTCGGTTTAGGGCCGGATGCGATTCGCCGCGCCAGTTCGAGCACAGCCGCTGTGCCAGACGCATTGTCGTCAGCCCCGTTGTGAATTTCACCGTTCCGATTTGGCGATCGTGAACCAAATCCGCCGAATCCCAGATGGTCATAATGACCGCCGATCACGATTGCCTGATCAGCATGCGGGCCTTCGCCTTCGATCACTCCAATCAAATTACTGGCCGTTACTGTGTTCGCCTGAAACTTTGTTCTCACGTCCGCGGACCAGCCCGTCAACGCCTGCGATACCGGTTTCAGACTGGCGTCAATGTAACCGGCCACAGCCTTCAGGCTGGACAGCGATTTTCCGTCCTGAGTCTTCAACGGCGCAGTACTCAACACGCGGTCGATGACGCTCTGTCTGACATGGGCAAACGGCAGCGAGTCCCCGTCGTTTCCAAAACTTGACGGTGTTGCCAGTTCGTCAGTTTCGGCAGTCGGCGAACTGGAAAAGTCATTCACAAACAGGACCGCCGCAGCCTTCGCCTTCGTCATCAGATCCAGTTTTCGATCGATATACGCATTTGAACTGGTGGCCGCTCCCTGAAATGCCCCGCCATCGTAATTTTGAGGTTCGCGGCGTATAACGACGACGACTTTCCCCTCAACATTCAGATTGGCATAGTCGTCGTATTGTTCTTCCTCAGACATAATGCCGTAGCCGATGAATACAAGGTCGCCGCTTGCTTCGCCATTGGATCCGCGACGAATCGGCTGAAACTGATCTCCCAGTTTCAGATCAGTCATCGTTCCGTCTGGTGCTGTCAGTTTTACGTGTGTCGACTGGCTGACTACAAGCTCGCCCAGAACCACATCGAATGGCTGACGAAAGGACCCGTTCGGCATTGCAGGCTGCAGCCCGAATTTCTGATACTCGGCGATAATGCGTTCGGCAGATCGTTCGATCCCCTTTGTTTCGATCCCACGGCCTTCCTGATCGTCCGAAGCAAAGTATTCAATGTCGCTTCGCACTCGGGATACAATCGCTTCGCGGCTGAGTTCTTCTCCACCGGACAACGCATCAGCCGTCAGGCTCAGAAGCAGACATATACTGACCGTCAATTTACGACGCGAAAAATTTCGCACACGTTTTCCTTTTGGAGAAAAATGGATTCATCCTGAATGCCAAGTCTGGAGTCCGTGGCCGAAAATTCAACCGTCAGCGATTTCACAAAAGGGCCAGGAAGTTTCACGTTCCTGGCCCCGGTCGTACTCATCGGTGCGAACTTCTTAGCCCTTCGCTGCCGCAAAGCGACGAGCAACCTCCGCCCAGTTGATCACGTTCCAGAACGCGGACACGTAGTCCGGACGGCGGTTCTGATAGTTCAGGTAATAAGCGTGTTCCCAGACATCCAGCCCAAGGATCGGTGTTCGTCCGTCAGACAGCGGCGTGTCCTGATTCGCTGTGCTTTCAACAACAAGAGAACCGTCAGCCTTAAGACTGAGCCAAGCCCAGCCGCTGCCGAAACGTGTTGCTGCGGCTTTGGCGAACTGTTCCTTGAAGGCATCGTAGCTGCCACATGCTGTTGTGATGGCCTTGGACAGGTCACCCGTTGGAGCCCCACCGCCAGTCGGTGACATGACGGTCCAAAACAATGAGTGGTTCGCGTGACCGCCTCCGTTGTTTCGCACGGCTGTGCGGATATTTTCCGGGACTGAGTTCAGTTCACGCATCAGATCATCGATTGGTTTGTCGGCCAGTGGTGATCCTTGCAGCGCCGTGTTGACGTTGTTGATGTAAGCCTGATGATGCTTGGTATGATGGATCTCCATCGTGCGAGCATCGATGTGCGGTTCCAGCGCGGTGGTCGCGTATGGCAGGGCGGGAAGTGTGTATGGCATGATCAGTTGACTCCTTCTGAATTTCTGATTGTTGTCTGGGACAGGCAACAACTGCAGCCTTGACGGCGTGAGGTTTCGGCAACACTCACATATAAACCGTCAGGCATGACCCGCCATTCTAGGCAGGCCACTGTGCGGCTCAACCGTTACCCCCCAACCAATTCCACGAATCCGCAGGACTTCCCACTTCGGATCGGACGCAGCCTGCACGCGATTTGAACTCAATATTTTGGTTTAAGACGTTGCCTGAGAACATGTTAGAGGCCGTTGATCCTCACCTCACTTGATCGGGTAAAACTACGGGAACTCTGAGACGCAGAGAGATGGTTCAGCAAACCCCGCATTGGGCCTGCGTACGTGACGGCCGGAAAATTACCACCTTGAGCGGCGTCGGCTGCTGTTGAGCAATTGTTTTTTTCTGAATTCGCGTGACGTCCACGGTGAATCCATTTACACTGCGGTGCCCGCAATCTGCTGCTCCTTGTGGAGCAAACACCCGCCCCACTTCAAATTCAGGAGCCCGCAATGCTTGTGATTCCCGGTCGCTATGGAAAAGACACCTGCGATGGATTTTCGCGTCGAGCGATCTTGCGCGTTGGCAGTTCGGCATTGGCAGGTTTAAGTCTTCCCACTTTGCTTCAGAATTCGGCACGCGGCAACAACGAGGTTAGCGCCGAAGAAGCCCGTTACGGAGGCAAGGGATTTGGCACGGCCAAGAGTGTAATCCTACTGTATCTGCAAGGCGGTCCAAGTCATCTGGATCTGTGGGATCCAAAAGCTGGCGCGCCGGAAAACGTCAGGAGTATCTTCAATCCGATTGACACCACAATTCCCGGTGTGCAGTTCACGGAACTGATGCCAAAGCTGGCTCAACAAATCCATCGTGCGACGCTGATTCGTTCACTGAGTTACACACCGATTGGTCTGTTCAATCACACGGCCGCTATTTATCAGATGCTCACCGGTTATACGGCGGATAATGTCAGTCCTTCCGGTCAGTTGGAACCACCAAGTCCAAAAGATTTCCCGAACTTCGGTTCCAACATTGTTAAGCTGAAGCCGTTGCAGAAGCCGATGTTGCCATTTGTCATGATGCCACGTCCGCTGCAGGAAAGTAACGTCATCGGCAAAGCTGGCACGGCTGGATTTCTGGGCCGAGCCTATGATCCGTATTATTTGTATCCCGCTGGCGATGACATGGACATGGCCAAGATGGATCGCATTAAGGTCGATGATCTGACATTGCGTCAGGATGTCCCGCTTGATCGCCTGCAGCGTCGCGCGTCACTTCGAGACACCGTGAACGCCGGTATGAAGACACTCGATCGAGCTGTCGATCAGTACGCTCTTAATGAATACTACGACAAGGCTTTGGGGCTTGTCTTGTCTGGTCAGGCACGTGAAGCGTTTAACCTCAGTGCAGAATCGACTGAGCTGCGTGAGCGGTACGGTAACAATACGTTCGGGCAAAGCTGTCTGCTGGCTCGACGACTGGTCGAAGCGGGAACACGAGTGGTTGAAGTTAACTGGCCAAAGGTTGCAAACAGCGATAATCATTCCTTTGACCACCATTCCGAACTTTCGACGCGTATGAAGACACAGTCTGCGCCGATGCTTGACGCTGCTGTTGCCGGACTGTTGCAGGATCTCGACGAACGCGGTCTGCTGAAAGAGACGCTGGTTGTGGCTGTTGGCGAATTCGGACGCAGCCCGAAACGCGGCGTGAGTACTTCCGGCAACAGCAACACCGCCGATGGTCGTGATCACTGGCCTTATTGCTACACGGGCGTCATTGCCGGTGGGGGCATCAAACGCGGCTACGCCCACGGCAAGTCTGACGAAACGGCATCGGCCCCAGCAGAAAATCCGGTTCATCCGGGCGAACTGCTCGCGTCGATTTACCACGCCGTCGGATTGTATCCGCGTCGCATGGTCCTCAATCATCTGAACCAGCCTCGCGAGATGGTCAAGTACGACGCCGCTATGGACTTGTTCGCGTAAACAAAATGCGGGCGAGCGGTTGGGTGTCAGCCCTCCGTGGTTCTTCTCGTCGCCGCAGAGAACGCAATCTGAGGGCTGACGCCCTGCCGCTCGGCTTTTTACAATTCAGTCGCCTGTTCCTCGTCCAACGACCAGCTGCAGGCGATTTTTTTTCCTCAAGGTACCCCCTTGTTTTCGAAGAATTCTATAAATGGCAGATCGGTTGCTCGAAGGCAAAGTGGCTCTGGTGACCGGAGCCGGACGAGGTTTGGGGCGAGCGTTTGCTGAGCACCTGGCGTCACTCGGTTGCCGGGTTGGCGTCCACGGGATGCGTGAAAACGGTCCATCGGAATACGGCGAAGGCACGACACTCACAAATACTGCAACAGAGATTGCGAAGACTCACGGAGTCCAGACTTGCCGCGTGCTGGGCGATCTGACAGACGCAGTTCAAGTGAAGAGTGTCATCGAGAATGTGTGTTCTCAGCTTGGTCCGATCGACATTCTTGTTCACAACGCCGGTGGTGACATCGCTGCGGCAGGTGGCAAGCCAAATCCAAACGACGCCGTCGATATTAAACTGGAAGACATCCGTTCGGTACTTGACCGCAATCTGTTAAGTACAATTCTGGTCTGTCAGGAAACAGCTCGCGTCATGATGCCGCGGAAGTCGGGCCGAATTCTGACTCTCAGCTCAATATCAGCGTTTAAAGGACTGCCGAACAGTTCGATTTACGCCACAGCTAAAGCGGGCGTGGTGGAATATACTCGATGCCTGGCGGAACAATTGCGATCGTATAACATCAACGTCAACAGTCTGGCACCTGGTGACACTCGGACCGGCCGCTTCCTGAGCAATCGCAAGGTCGATGACGGTCGACTTGTCACCGAGGGTACGCTTGTCCGCATTGGCATGGTTGATGAAGTCACTCGCGTCGTTGAATTCTTTGCCGGGCCACTCGGTGCCTTCGTGACCGGCCAGGTACTGCGAGTCGATGGCGGCAGCCAGATCTGGCCCGCATAGCATCGGAACAACCCGGTACAACGTCGTTTCTTTGTAGGCCGGACCAAGCGCAGCGTAGTTCCGGCTGTGAATCGTTTAACGGCGAGCCAAAGGCGCAGGCAAATTGTTCGTTTGTCGCCTGCGCCTCGCCGTTAAACGATCTGGGGCGTTTCCATCGCACCATCCAGCACCGTGGCTACTTCACCACAAAATTCAGCAACCGCCCAGGCACAGCGACTATCTTAACCACAGTCTTGCCTTCCAAATTCTTCTGCACCGTTTCATCCGCCCGCGCGGCGGCTTCGAGAGATTTGGCATCGGAATCCGAAGGAACGATAATTTTCGCTCGCACCTTGCCGTTAATCTGCACGGGAACCTCGATCGTGTCTTCAACCAGCAGAGCGGGGTCGTAAGACGGCCAGCGTTCGAACGTCAGCGTACCGGGATGGCCCAGCGCGTTCCACAACTCTTCAGCAATGTGAGGAGCGAACGGATTGAGCAGCAGAATGAATTGTTCCAAAACGGCCTTGCTGCGAGTCTCCTGACCAGACATGAAGTTTGTAAATTCCATCATGCGGCTGATTGCCGTGTTGAACGCCAGGCGATCGATGTCGTCGGTGACGGCTTTGATTGTCTTGTGCAGGATTCGCAGTTGATCCACTGGCGGTGGGGAATCAACGACAGAAGATGAGAGGATCACGGTTTCGGCACGGTCGTCAATCATCAACCGCCAGACGCGACCAAGGAATCGATAAACGCCTTCGACCCCGTTCATCTGCCACGGCTTCACCTGTTCCAGTGGCCCCATGAACATCTCGTAGAGTCGCAGTGCGTCAGCGCCATAGTCATTGACAACGTGATCGGGATTGACGACATTTTTTCGGCTCTTCGACATCTTGTCGGTGCGCCCGGTCAATTCGATGTGAGTGCCTTTGAGATGCGTCTTTCCTTTCTCCTTGGTCACTTGATCTTCAGTGAGAGGGCGATAGGCGTCTGGATCTTCCGACGGATTTCGTAGTGCGACGATTTCAGCATCGTCGGTCTTCAGAACCAATGGGATCAATCCCATATCTTCGAACACGGTACGGTGGCTATCAAAAACTTCAGGACTCACACTGTAGTCGGTGTCCCCCAGAATCATTCCCTGATTTACCAGTTTCTGAAACGGCTCGGGCCTGCTCACATGGCCGCGATCGAACAGCACCTTGTGCCAGAAGCGGGAGTACAGCAAGTGCAGCACGGCATGTTCCGCGCCACCGATGTAAAGATCCACCGGCAGCCAGTACTTTTCCTTCGCCGGATCAATGAAATGAGTGGAGTTCTTATTGTCACAGAAACGCAGGTAATACCAACAGCTGCCTGCCCATTGCGGCATGCTGTTGGTCTCTCGCTTGAGCTTTACACCGTCGGTATCGGTTTTGAACAGCCATTCCGGTGTCGCTTTGGCAAGCATCGGTTCCGGTGTCCCGGTCGGCTTGAAGTCGTCCATATGCGGATGCAGCACCGGCAGTGATTCGACTGTGTCGGCTCGCATGAGTCCCGTTGGATTGCCCTCCGAATCAAGTTCGTGCCAGATCGGAAACGGCTCACCCCAGTACCGCTGACGGCTGAACAACCAATCTCGCAGGCGATAGTTGACGGCTTCTTTTCCGAGGCCTGCCTCAGTTAACGATTTTGTTATTTGAGTCTTGAAATCGTCGGTTGCAAGGCCGTCGTAGACACCTGAATTGACTGCGACGCCGGTCTCCGTGAACGCAGCATTTTCCAGATCCGCAATGTGGCCACTGCCCGGAGCTGGGGCGACGACCTGCGTGATCGCAATGCCAAACGTTTTCGCAAATTCATAGTCACGTTCATCATGACCTGGCACCGCCATGATGGCTCCGGTGCCGTAGCTGATCAATACGTAATCGGCGATCCAGACGGGGACTCGTTCGCCGTTCACTGGATTTATGGCATAGCCGCCAGTGAAGACGCCTGTTTTTTCTTTGGCGAGGTCCGTGCGGTCGAGGTCACTCTTGAGCGATGACTTGCGGATGTATTCGTCAACGGCTGATCGTTGATCGTTGGTAGTGATCTTCTGCACAAGTGGATGCTCAGGAGACAGCACCATGTATGTCACACCGAACAGCGTGTCCGGGCGAGTTGTGTAGACGCGAATGACGTCGGATTCGGGATCGCGGGGGAAACCGGTGGATTGGCGGGACGCCTTCCATGTCTCGTATGCTGTTGTTGTACCGGAGGGCTGACGCCCACCGCTCGCCGTACTGTCACTCTCGATGCTCGATCCTCGATCCTCAATCCTGAAGGCCACTTCCGCACCAGTGCTCCGCCCGATCCAGTTGCGTTGCATGAATTTGATTGAATCGGACCAGTCGAGTTCATCCAGTTCACTCGCCAGGCGATCCGCATACGCCGTAATCCGCAGCATCCATTGTTTGAGCGGCATTCGCACGACCGGATGGCCACCGCGTTCGCTCTTGCCGTCGATGATTTCTTCATTCGCCAGCACCGTGCCGAGCGCCGGGCACCAGTTGACGGGGGCGTCGGAAACGTAGGCAAGTCGGTGCTTGTCTTGATAGCGGCGGATTGCGGCGTCAACCTCCGGCGAGCGGCCAGCGTGAGCTGGCCGGTACGATAAGTTTCCCGTCTCCACGGACTGCTCGGATGCCGACTGCAGGGACGACGTACCGGAGGGTTGACACCCTCCGCTCGCTAGGATTTCCTCCGGAATCGGCAATTCCGAAATTGGGCGACCTTTGCCTTTGCGCTGAACGCCATCCGGGCCGGTCCAGACGTAAGCTGCATCGTACCATGTGTCGAAGATTTGCAGGAAGATCCATTGAGTCCACCGATAATAATCCGGGTCGGTGGTGGCCAGTTCGCGAGTCCAGTCGTAGCTGAACCCCAGCATCTTCAACTGACGCTTAAACGTGGCAATGTTCTGTTCAGTTGTCACACGAGGATGCGTGCCGGTCTTGACGGCATGTTCTTCCGCCGGAAGTCCAAAGGCATCCCAGCCCATCGGATGCAGCACGTTCTTCCCTTTCATCCGCGCATAACGGCAAACGATATCTGTCGCCGTGTAGCCCTCCGGATGTCCCACATGCAGACCGCTGCCGGACGGGTACGGAAACATGTCGAGCACATACAGTTTGGGTTTGTCCGCAGCATCACCGTTGGGAACTGCGTCCTCCGTTCGGAACGTTTGATGTGTCTCCCAATACTGCTGCCAGTGTGCTTCAATGCGTTTGGCGTCGTAACGAGGCATAATGTATTTTCGTCAATTCAAATCGTAGGATGGACATTCATGTCCGTCGTATCTGTCTCGTCAGTCGTGGCAGTTTCCTCGCAGTTTATTCAACCCACGCCACGATTCAACGCGGTCGAATCCCTCTGTCTCAGCAGATCCCGATTCTGCGACAGACCCGACTGCATCTTCCCATGTGTCTGACGCCGGTGAATTTCGCTGCAGACTGTGGTAATCTTCGGTCGCAAGCTGGCGGATCAGACGGATCAGACGGATTTGTCAGAGATTTATCAACAATGGAATCGAAAGCCCGCACCGTGTCCCACGACATTTATGAAAATCCACTAATCACGCGGTATGCATCCCGTGAAATGGCCGCCATCTGGTCGGCTCAGAAGAAGCATTCCACTTGGCGGCTTTTGTGGATCGCACTGGCCGAATGCCAGCAGAAGCTCGGCCTGAACATCACCGATGCACAGCTCACCGAAATGCGGGCCAACATCGACAACATCGATTTCGACGCAGCGGACCGTTACGAACGAGAACTCCGACACGATGTCATGGCTCACGTTCACGCATGGGGCGATCAGTGTCCGAGTGCCCGACCGATTGTGCACTTAGGAGCTACCAGCTGCTTCGTCACTGACAACTCGGAACTGATTCAGATCAAGGAAAGTCTGAATCTGATCCGTCGCCGCCTGGTTCAGGTCATCGACCAATTGGCGACATTTGCTGCGAAGTACCGCAACCTGCCGTGCTTGGGTTTTACTCACCTTCAGCCCGCTCAACCGACAACCGTCGGAAAACGCGCCACGTTATGGTGCTGGGATCTGTTGCTGGATCTGGAAGAAATTGAACACCGGCTTGCGACGCTGCGATTCCGAGGCGTCAAGGGCACCACGGGGACTCAGGCAACTTTTCTGACACTGTTCAATGGTGATCACGGCAAGGTAGAACAACTCGATTGCATGGTGACTGAAGCGATGGGTTTCAGTCTGAAACATCCCGTCACCGGCCAGACGTATTCCCGCAAAACTGACAGCCAGATCATGGCCACGCTCAACGGTGTCGGTCAAACGTGTCACAAAGCGGGAGCTGACATTCGCATTCTGCAGCATCGCAAGGAAGTGGAAGAACCGTTTGGAAGCAAGCAGATTGGTTCATCGGCGATGGCCTACAAACGCAACCCGATGCGAAGCGAACGCATGTGTTCTCTGGCGCGTTTTGCCATGAGCCTCCAGGCTGGGGCTGACGCGACAATGGCCAATCAGTGGATGGAACGTACGCTCGACGACAGTGCGATTCGACGGCTGGGAATGCCGCAGTCGTTTCTGGCAATCGATGCCTGTCTGATTCTGTACCGCAATATCTCCGACGGACTGGTGGTGTATCCAAAGGTGATCGAGAAGAATCTTGCCGCAGAACTGCCGTTCATGGCGACCGAAGAGATCCTGATGGCCGGCGTGCAGGCGGGCGGCGACCGTCAGGAACTGCACGAACAGATTCGCGTCCACAGTCAGGCTGCGGCGGATCAGGTGAAACGGCAAGGGTCTGACAACGATCTGATTACCAGGTTACAGCACGATCCGCACTTTGCCGCCGTGGATCTGGCCGGGACTCTGGACGCCAGCCGCTACGTCGGCCGGGCTCCGGAACAGGTCGATAAGTTCATCGATGACTGCGTTCAGCCAGTGCGGAAAAAATACGTGGCCGATCTGAATGGTGCGTCGGAAGAATTGCGAGTCTAATCCAGAGCGCAAGGAGCCCGGGTGCTATTGCATCCTGAAATGTTCAGCCTCCACGCCAGCAGCGCGCACTGCATCGTGGCAGCGACGTTTCTTAACAACGGATTTCATGGATTTCACGGATAAAAATTCCTCATGGCTTTGTGTTTATCAATGATATCCGCGTAATCTGCGGTTTAACGGTCAAAGAGTCTATCCCATATTGGAGCATTTATGCTTGCCGGACATTTTGTCAGTCGTCGTCAGGTCGAACTCGTGCAAATCGAAGAGCCGCAGTTGCAGTCTAAGGATGTGTCTCCTGGGCAGATTCTGTTTCAGCCGGAAATGACATGTCTCTGCGGATCAGATCTGCCGTTTTTCGACGGTGATTTCGAAGGCCATCCGATCAATTATCCGCAGCCAGTGGGCATGTCACTGCATGAAATGGTCGGGACCGTCATCGACACGAATGGCAATCGCTGGAAACCCGGAACCCGCGTACTCGCCGTTCCCGTCGGACAGCATGGACTCTTCGAACGGTTAGTTATTTGTGAACAGCGCGTGATTGCGCTCGATCCGAGTCTGTCCGACGAAATGGCCATGCTTGCACAGCCTTTCGGGACGGTTGTGTTCGCCCTGAAAAAGCTGCCCAACATGATCGACCGTGATGTTGTCGTGCTGGGGCAAGGACCGATCGGTCAGATGTTCACTACCGGTTTGCGAAATTTGGGCGCACGGAGGATTATCGGAATTGATCCATTGCCAGCACGTTTGAAACTCAGCCGCACGATGGGCGCCACTGACACGATTTGTGCAAAAGGGCGGGAGGCTGTAGAACAAGTGCGTGATATTCTGAACGGTGAATTGCCGGATGTAGTGATCGAAGCCGTCGGCCATCGGGCTCAGGCATTGAACGATGCGATTGAACTCACGCGACCCTTCGGGCAAATTCTGTATTTCGGCGTGCCGGCCAACACGATTGATGGAGTCAATCTCAAAGCGGCGATGCTTAAGAACCTTGTTATCAGTACCAGTCTGCATCCGGACTACGAACGCACGTTCCCGCTCGCCATGCAATGGATCGCCGAAGGTCGAGTTAACCTGAAACCGCTGATCACGCATCGGTTTCCGCTGTCACAGATTCAGCAGGCTTACGACACGTTCCGTGATCGAATCGACGGAGCCCAGAAAGTTCTGGTAGAATTTCCGAGCTGGAAGCCGGGGAAGCAATAATCTAGTCTTAGATCCGGACTCCCTCGCATTCTCGTCATAAAAAATTGATTTGACAGTTGCAGTTTTGCTCGCCGCTAGTGTACGCTTGTATAAGTGACAGCAGCCGTCCTGCTTTGCAAAGGGGTTATCGATGGTTCGAGAACGCTCACGTCGTGGTTTTTTGGCGGATGTAGGACGAGGAACTTTGCTGGCGACGCTGGGCCCGGCAATGTTGACGGACCTTGGTTTGGCACCCAAGGCGTTTGCTGAAGAACTCGACAGCACGCTGCGTTTCGGAGATTTGGAATCGTTAGTGTGTGAGTTGCAGGAAACGCCTGTCGAGCGACTTCAGTCAACGCTGGCGGAAAAACTGCGAGGCGGGTTGCCGCTCAGGACGCTGGTCGCTGCGGGAGCTCTCGCGAATGCCCGTACCTTTGGCGGCGAAGACTATATTGGCTTTCATACTTTTATGGCACTCGGTCCCGCGCTGAAGATGTCGGCTCTGATGCCGAAGGGTTCGGAAGCACTGCCGGTCTTCAAAGTGCTGTATCGTAACAGCAACCGGATTCAGGAATTCGGCGGGCGAGAATCTGAAACCCTGCATGCGTTGTCCGCTTCGGCACCAGCAAACGAGGCCACGGCGGCGGCGCTGCATGATGCGATCGTGGCTAAGGACACCAATCATGCGGAACAAATCCTTGCGGCCTTAGTCGCCAGTGATCGTCGGAGCGCGCTGGATGCTTTGATTCCGGCGATCGAGGACGCTCCAGAAGTGCATCGTACTGTTCTGCCATATCGCGCTTGGGACATGCAGGAGATCGTGGGAACTGAGCATGCCCTGACCCTGCTTCGACAATCGTTGAGATATTGTATTCGTCTGGAACCGCACCGTAAAGCTGACTGGGACGAACATGGAAAGATGCTGGTGACCCTGCTGGACGAATTTTATCTGGATGGCAAAGAGCCGGGGACGAAGTCCGCTGAGAATGCGTTTTTGGAACATCTGAGCGAAACGTTTGCAACGGCGTCGCCCATCGATGCCGCCCGAGCCGCAGCCAGCGCGCTGGCAGAAGGATATCAGCCAGCCGTGATCGGCGAAGCGATTTCACTGGCGGCCAGTTTGCTCGTGCTTCGGGATGCAGGGAGGTTGCCGCAATACGAAGACAAACTCAAGCCTGCGGGCTGCGTGCATGGCGATTCGGTCGGCGTTCATGCCAGTGATGCGGCAAACGCCTGGAGAAATCTGGCCAGTGTGAGCAGCGGTCGCAACGTCTTTGCTTGTCTGATTATCGGAGCATGGCAGGTGGCACGGGATCGGAACCAGCCCGGCAATCTCCTAGCGAGTCCGTTGCCTGTGAAGCATCATCTGGATCGCCTAACTACGACTGATGCAGACGGTCTGCTGGCTCAACTGGATGAAGCGATTCAGAATAATCTGCAGGCACATGCGACCGCGATTGCGCAGCGTTATGGTGAATTGTCACTTCCGAACGATCGTCTGTTTGCAACCATGTTGAAGTATGCCGTGAGCGAAGACGGGGCTCTGCATGCCGAAAAATACTTCTATACTGTGTGGGATGACTTCCATGCGACAAGACCATCCGCCCGTTGGCGACACATAACATCTCTGGCTCGCGTAACGGCAAGTGAATTCGGAAAACCAGCGGCTGGCCAGGCGGAGGCGAGGGGGTTGCTGGGCGTGGGATGATGGTCTACCAATAGCCCCATTGCTGCGTGCTGAATACATAAATTCCCAGCAGCAAATTGGCGATGGCATGCATGGCGATACAGGCGGCGAGGCTTTTGGTTTTCACCGCAACGCCGTACATCAGAACTCCGAACACAACCGCCGCAAAGAAATCGACGGGAGCGTGCGTTACGACGAACAAAACGGTCACGACCACAAGGCTTCGCCAGTGAAAGATGCCGAACGGGACTTTCCAATAGTCCCCGTCGAGATCCGTCACGAATCGCATCAGAAATCCCCGCCAGAATATCTCTTCCGCCAATGGCACTGCGATCACCATCCGGACGAATCGCATGACAACGATCAGCCAGTACAGGGCGACGTGTTGTTCCGAGATGAGCGAAGGATTGAAGCCGTCCGTTCGGGCAGCGAATCCGAGATAGCTCAGTGAGCTCGGCAGCATGTTTTGTCGCGCGAACAGGAACCCGGGTGCAATCCACACAGCGATGCCCACAATCCCTCCCACCACCGCTAAACCGATTCCTCGGAACGGGCGGAATTCGTAGAACTTCCAATACGCACCCAGCACCAGCAGCGTTAATACGGTCTGCAGCGGATACACCCACAGTTCGGGCTGACGACGCCACCACACTGCGGAGTCTTCGGCCGATGTGAAGCCGATGGCTCGCAAGCCTTCCAGCAGCATCAGGAATCCCATGAACACCGCCAGCGGTGCAACGTGGGCCAAAGCTCTGGTATTTGTCTTTTGCGGCAGTTCGGACATGTTCAGCAGTTCTGCCATAAAACAGAGCTCAAGTAATTCAATCCTAGTTCGGCAACTTCTGCCGTACCGACAGTGTCCGCCGCAAATCGTACGCATTGAGCTGATTGTCGTGGGTTGCAGAATGGTCGATCCACTTCTGCGAACGATTATTTTCCCGAGAACGTATCGACGTGACGTAACAGGCGAGTGATCCTTACATGGCGACACTCAGATCATTGGTCACAGAAAGATTTGCGGGAGACAAAGATGATAAACTTTCACACACGCTCGATAATGCTGCTGGCCGGGATGATGTCGATCTTCACCACCGGCTGCATCACAGGCACAAATACGTTTTCAAATGCTGCAATTCCCGCGACAAGGTTCTGCAGCATCGATAACACACCCGCACCAGTGTTCGGCATCTCCTCAGCAGTGGAGAATTTTCCTGCCTTATCTGCTGCAGAAACGTTTTGTGTAAACGACCGTAAAGTCAGTTTGAAACCATAGCGAGAATTGGAGCGAACCCCCCGGTGACGATCGCCAATGTGGGTCCGATTTGCACGCCGATCTCCAGCACCCTTCAGGACATTCGATTTGCAAACAATCTCACTGATTTTTCGTGCCGTGTATCGACGTCTCAATCAGTTCCAGCAGCCGTTCCGCCACATGCTGCTTCGTCCCCTTGTAGATCGCAATTGTTTCAGCATTGGGTGAAAGAATCTCAACCGAGTTTGTCAGCGAGCCAATGGCGGAGGTGTCATTCAGGACAATGCAGTCGCAGTTCTTCATCCGAAGTTTACGCATCGCATTGTTGCGAGGATCCTGAGATTCAAGGGCGAACCCGACGATCCAGCGATTTCCTTTCTGGCTGCCGAGTTCGGCAAGCACATCGGACGTCTCGACAAGCTCGAGGACGATCGGCTGACCGGTCTTGGTGATCTTACCGGTGATGCGTGTACGAGGGCGGTAGTCACATACGGCGGCGGTGGCGATCACGCCATCGCAGGACGAAAACAGTTCCAGGCAATGTTGCCGCAGTTCGTCGGTCGTTTCGATGCGGTGGACGTCACACCCTTCCGGCGGGGCCTGTTCAACAGGTCCTGTGACCAATATCACTTCGTGGCCCGCAGCGACCGCCGCAGTAACGAGTGAGTACCCCATTCGTCCGCTGCTGGCGTTAGAAAGGAAGCGAACATCATCAATATATTCGCGAGTCGGTCCGGCAGTAATCAGAATTTTCATAGGATGACATTGCTGGGGGTTAAACGATCAGATCTGTCGTTGAAGTCCATGCGTGATTTATTCATTCCTGCTCGCCAATACCGATTCAATCTCCCGAATGATCAATCCCGGATCGGCCATGCGACCTGCCCCGATCTGACCACAACTCAGCCAGCCTTCTTCGGGACCGACGATGTGATAGCCATCGCTGACAAGTTGCGTCACATTCCGCTGCACCGCAGGTTTCTCCCACATGTTGCAGTTCATCGCCGGTGCGACGACCACGGGAGCAGTTGTCACCAGCACTGTGGTGCTCAACAGATCATCCGCCATGCCGTGTGCCAGGCGGGCGATCGTCTGCGCTGTCGCAGGAGCGATGACGACCAGATGGGCTCGACGCGCAAGGCCGATGTGTTCGCCCTGAAAGTGCTCGTGAGCCGTGAAGGCATGGCTGTACACCGGGCGTCCGGTCAGCGCTTCAAACGTCGTTGCACCGATGAACTGATGGGCAGATTCGGTCATTATGACGGTCACCTTCGCATCCAATTGCACAAGGCGACTGCAGAGGTCTGCGGCTTTGTAAGCAGCAACACCCCCGGAGACGCCGAGCAGAATTTCGCGATTGCTGAGGCGATTGGACATGGTCGAGTCCTCGTGAGCGATCCGCCGCTGCCGAGCTGCAGAAAACACAGTAAAACACCGACCGCTAGCGGTCTGTCGCTTACGCGAGCATGAACAAATTGAGTGCCACCGGGCGTGAGACCACCAGAATTTCTACAGATCGGCAAGACCCGGACCACCATCATCCGCCAGCAGTCGATCGAGTTTGTCAACCAGCGGAGAATCGTCATCGACGGCCTTTACGTTGCCGGTCGTATCGAGGTAGATTTTGTCACCCATGATCTCAGCCACGACAATCTGCATCAGATCTTTAGTCGCCAGATCGACCAACGGTCGTGCTCCACGATTCAGCGCGACCATCCGCTTTTGAATCATGGCAGTAAGTTTGAATCGACCGCCAACTTTGCGGGCAATTTCGTCTTCACGGAATTCATCAAGCATTTCGAACCATCTCCTCCGCCATCAATATCGCACAGATCTCGCTGACTGCGGATTCCAGCTGATCGTTCACAACCACATATTTGTATCTGTCGGCCAGCTGCAGTTCTCGTTCTGCTGTCGCCAATCGACGCTGAATTACGTTTTCCGATTCCGTTCCACGAGCCCTCAGCCGGCGTTCAAATTCTGCCGCAGACGGCGTTTGCAGGAAAATCGTAACAGCATTTGGGTACTGCTGCATAACCTTCAGGGCACCCTGGACGTCGATTTCCAGAAAAGCCCATCCATTTTGCTTCCACGCCCGCTCCAGTTCCGATCGCAACGTCCCGTAAAAATAGCCTGAGGAAAATACTTCCGCATGTTCCAGAAACTCACCATTATTCAGCTTTTCATGAAATTCCACGTCTGTCAGAAACCAGTAGTCGTCCCCATGTACCTCTGTCGGACGTGGCGGACGAGTCGTGGCCGAGACAGCTTTGACCAGTTTGAGATCCGCGCGTGCCACGAGTTCCCGCACCAGTGTTGTTTTTCCACTGCCGCTGGGGCCAGATAAGACGACGATCCGCTCCGGTCCAGACTGAACCATTGACACCAGTCTTCCAGCTCTGTTTGCTTCGAATGTTATTCCACGTTTTGCAGCACTTCACGCATCCGTTCGATGGCGGCCTTCATTTCCACAACACTCAATGCGATCGTGACGTTGTTGGCCTTGGAACCTGTGGTGTTGATTTCGCGGAACATTTCCTGACCAATAAACTCGAGCTTGCGGCCCTGCGACGAATTGCCGTTCAGCATACGCCGGAATTGTTCCGTGTGACTTCTCAGCCGGGTGATCTCTTCGTTGATATCGCAGCGATCCGAAAATAGGGCGACTTCACGGATGACGTCATTTTCTGCCACTGAGATCGAAGCGTCTGAAATCAGACGACGCACGCGTTCCAGAATCTTGTCACGGTATTCTGAGACCACCTGCGGTGCCAGAACGGCCACCTGCTTCACTTCAGTTTCGATAACTTCGCACTGACGTTCCATATCCTGTCGCATCGATTCGCCTTCGCGCTGGCGAAAATCATCGAAGTGATCCAGTGCCTCGGTAAGGCATTTCTCCACGGCGGGCCATAGTGAATGGACAAGGTCATCCGGCAATTCGGTCTGCGTCACAACGCCTGGCAACTGCAACAAATGTCCAAGGTTCGGACGGTCGCCATTTCCTGCAGCAATCTCTGAAAGCTGTTTCTGATAAGATTTCAGCAGATCCGAATCAATCCGATATTCACTTTGTCCTCCATGAAATCGCACGCGCAGTGAAACCTGAATCGATCCGCGTGCCACACGGGATCGGATCAGTTTTTCTATCTCCGCTTCAAATCTGGCCACGGAGTCCGGCATTCGCACGGACAATTTCAGATAGCGATTATTGACGGATTTGATTTCGGAACTGACATGAACGCTCTCGGAATCATAAGAGGCGTTGCCAAATCCCGTCATGCTGAGCAGCACGCTTGAATTACCTTACAGAAATGTTTTGCTTGTTGGTCAGTTGGAGTTCGAAATTTCTGCACATCGGGCAGTAACTTAGGACTCCAGCGCAACACAGCAAGGGAAAGGTTTGGAAAAAGGGTCAGGAACTAATGGTGCCGAGCACGCTTTGGGCCATTTGGCTATTGGTTTCTGATCTCTTTTCAAAGCCAGAGCACTAGGGTTGTGGTTCAACTGCCGGAGTCTCTTCGGCTGGAGGCGCGGGGTCTGCCGGTGACTCTTTGGCAGGTTCAGCCGCAACGGGCGCATCTGATTTCTCTGCCGGCGCTGATTTCTCTGCTTCGGACGGTTCCGTCTTTTTTGTATCCGTTGTCTTTGCGTCCGGACTCTCGGCATCCGATTTCTTTGTGTCAGCAGCCTCTGATGACTTCGTCTCGGACGGAGCCACATCATCAGCCGCAGCCTTCACGTCAGCTTTTGCATCCGTCGCGGCATCTGACTTCAAGCTGTCCTGCAGCGATTTTTCAGTGTCATTTTTTTTGTCAGCATCTGCACCCTGCTGGAAGCCGCCCTCGTCTTTGCCTGTTCTTGTCGCTTCGGCATCCCGCCGCATCATCATCCCAAGGCCACCGGCAAGCAAAACCCAGACAACGGCAAGGACGATCGTGATACGCGTGAACATGTCACCCGCTCGCGTACCAAACGCGCTTTGGCCACCCATGCCGCCAAAAGCGCCGGCAAGTCCGCCGCCACGTCCGCGTTGAATAAGGACCAGCAGGATCATGAAGAGGCTGATCGCCACTAGGACAAGACTCAAAGTTCCGATCAAGAACGACATCGGCCAATCCGTTTCACAGCAAAAATATTTCAGAAACACTGAATTTCAACAATCGATCGTGGTCTTAAAAAAGTTACTCACGATCAATCCGATACGGCGATGCGAGCACTCTTTGCGATCAGGCTGATCGAACATCATGTTCGCGCCGACAACTTTCGAGCCGCTTCAATGATTGGAACGAATGTGCTGGACTTCAGACTGGCACCGCCGACCAAAGCTCCATCCACATTCGCCTGACCCAGCAGCGATTCGGCGTTGTCCGCCTTCACGCTTCCACCATACAGAATAAGAACATTTTCGGAAAAACCCGGAGTATAGCGGGTGGCGAGCCAATTGCGAAGATGTTCATGGGCAGATTCCGCCTGTTCCGGAGTTGCAGTGACTCCCGTACCTATCGCCCAGACTGGTTCGTACGCAATGACCACGTTCGCCGCATCGGCCTCGGCCACCCCCGACAGACCGCCCTGCATCTGGCGGTCGAGGACTTCTTCCGTTTGTCCCGCCTGCCGTTCGCTCAACAATTCGCCGACGCACAACACAACCTGTAGACCCCCAGAAATCGCGGCTCGCAACTTACGATTGATGATTTCATCCGATTCCCCCAGCACATGCCGACGTTCACTGTGCCCGAGAATCACAAAGCGGCAACGACAGTCTTTGAGCATCTCTACGGCGACTTCTCCAGTAAAAGCGCCCGGAGCTTCGAAGTAGACATCCTGAGCCCCCAGTTGAACGGCACTGCCGCTCAGTTTCTCAGCGACAGGAATCAGGTAGGGGTACGGCGGGCACACAAGAATTTCGACGCCCGCTTCATAATTCGAACCGGCAGTTGCAAGTTCGCCTGCCAGCGCTACGGCGGACTGCCGGGTTGTGTTCATCTTCCAATTACCAGCAATCAAGAAACGACGCATGTTGTGAAACGGCTTTCGTGGAACGGATTCAAATCAGGAAACTAAGTTTGGAGGTCGAAGGTGGTTTTGAAAATAGGATGTTGCCTAGCAAACTGCGTTGGGAATGAGTGTCCCGCCAGCGTCTAAAGACATTATTTCAATGGCTCACCGCGAGCATACGAGCCCAGAATTTCCAATCGATCGGGTGGCAGATTCTCCAATTCCTTCAGTGCCTTTTTGATCCTAGCCTCCGAGATATGTCCTTCAAAATCGAGAAAGAAGAGATACCCGATTTCTGGCTGTCGCAAGGGGAACGATTCAATCCAGGTCAGATTAATCTTATTACGACGAAATGCTTCGAGTGCATCAGACAACGATCCTGGCGTGTGAGGAATCTGCAACAAAATGGCTGTTCGATCGGAACCGGTCGGTTCCGCAACACTATCACCGATCACAGCGAAACGTGTAATGTTGTTCTGATTGTCTTCAATACATTCTGCAACGATCCGCACATCATACTGTACCGCTGCCTGATGGCTGGCAACTGCTGCAACGTTTGGTTTGTCCCGCGCCAACTGAGCCGCTGTAGATGTGCTGGTGACTTCAATCTGCCGCGCGTGAGGCATATGCTTGGCAAGCCAGTCACGACACTGTGATAAAGCCTGTGGCTTGCTGTAAATCTCAGTAATCTCACTACGATCACAACGCGCCAGCAAATAGTGATGCACATGCAGCTGCACCTCTCCGCAAATCTTGAGCGGAAGGCGAGTGAACATATCCAGCGTATCAACAATCCGTCCATCCGTGCTGTTTTCAATCGGCACGAGACCAAAGTCCACATGGCCGCGATTCACTTCTTCAAACACCGTCGCAATGGTGCTCACAGGCACTAGGTCAGCACCTTCGCCGAATCTTTCAATCGCCGCTTGATGAGTGAAGCTATAGGCTGGCCCCAGATACGCCACTCGTATGTTCTTGATCCGTTGCCGTCCCGCACTCATTAGAGGGCGAAAAATTGTCCTGATCTCAGCGGATGTCAGAGGGCCTTGGTTACAGCGCTCAATCATCCGCCAGACCTGCTGTTGATCTAGGTCGCTAAACACGATCTTCGAGGGCGTTTCGACACCCTTCATTTTTTGCAGATAAAGTGACGCTCGCTTGTTCACGAGAGCGACTAACTGCTCATCGATGTTGCCCAGCTCAACTTCCGGTGGAATTGGAATCGGTGGTGATTGCTCGAATATTTTTGCACGCTTGGCCGGAGGAATTCTCTCAGGCACTGTGGTAACGGGTTTTGCCGCTTTCTTGGTGACGGCCATTTTCGCTGCCACTTCAGTTGCTGACACAGCTGGGTGCTGTGTCGGACGTCGCTTTGCCGCGACTTCTTGGGGAGCCTTCTTCGCCATTTTTTTTACCGGTGTCTTCGCAATCGGTTTCTTTGCCATCAGCGTATCCCAGCCCCCCCTGCATTCTCGACGTGTCAGCGAAGGCTCAGGCATGCTGACCAGTTTCCATGCGTGACCTCGCGCGAACTATTCCGCGAAACCATACCCGTCGAACGGCACTCTTCGACCAATTGCCACTGAGTGAGGATCAGAACCTCGCAAAAAACACTGTCCGGGCTTTTACAAACGCGCAATTTCTCTGTCAAGCAGCCCACCGATTGTCTCGAAAATCTGACAGCGTTCAGCAGTCTCTTGTCCCCTTGAATCACGCATTGAGGCAGATTCAGACTACTTTCCCCTAAAAATCCCAACAGTTTGCGGAGACTTTCGCGCCGCCTTGCTCCGCATAAAGATTTTCCAGACGCGAAGCATCGGGGAATTAACTGAATGCGGGCAAGGCTCGAATTAGGCCGCGTAGCTCCTTAAATTTTTCTTCCGCAACGCCAAAATGGCACAACACAAGATCGCCTATTAAGCCGCCACTTTGGCATCAATCGTCGAGTGACTTTAAAACGACTGATCTGCCACTCTGGCATCGCAAAATATGCTTCCATTGGTTGCCGGGAGTTAAAACTCGGTAGAAATCTGCTTTTTTTGAATTTCTCGGATCGGCATAGAACCTGCTGACAAGGTCGTCGTGCCGTCCACGTCTTGACACTTGGGATCGTATTAGTAAGGCACTCCGACTTTTTGAGGTACACCTAGATTTATTGCTGGCTCCTTCCCCGGAAGAACGTGGCGAGCCGATTCACGTGTTAAACAGCAGAGCGTCCCATTCCGGAGCGACGATTTGCGACCGAAATAAATTGAAAGAGGAAACAACGTCATGGCAGTATCGGGCGAAAAAATCATCGGGATCGACTTGGGTACGACGAACTCTGTGGTGTCGATCATGGAGGGTGGCGAGCCGCGTGTCATCGCCAATCAGGAGGGCAGCCGAACGACTCCCAGCGTTATTGCGTTCACGACTAAGGGTGAGACACTGGTCGGTGAGCCAGCCAAACGCCAAGCTGTCACAAATCCGCAGAACACGATCTATTCGATCAAGCGCTTCATGGGCCGCCGCCATCGCGAGGTGGAGTCTGAAGAGAAACTGGTGTCCTACAAGGTCACTGGAGGTCAGGCAGATTACGTGAAAGTAGACGTTCACGGAAAAGAATACACTCCACCAGAGATCTCAGCGCTGGTTCTGCGCAAGCTGAAGGAAGCTGCGGAAAACTATCTCGGCCATAAAGTCAACAAGGCCGTCATCACGGTGCCGGCTTACTTCAACGACGCTCAGCGCCAGGCGACGAAAGATGCCGGACAGATTGCTGGGCTGGATGTCGCGCGTATCATCAACGAGCCCACTGCCGCAGCTTTGGCGTACGGTCTCGACAAGAAGCGCGAAGAAAAGATCTGCGTCTTCGACCTTGGCGGTGGTACGTTTGACGTTTCCATCCTTGAAGTCGGTGACGAACTTGTCGAAGTGCTGAGTACGAACGGCGATACGCATCTGGGGGGCGACGACTTTGACGAAGTGCTGATCGACTACATTGCAAAGGAATTCCAGAAAGAACAGAGCATCGACCTACGCAAGGATCCTATGGCGCTGCAGCGTCTCCGTGAAGCTTCGGAGAAAGCGAAGAAAGAATTGTCGTCGCAACAGGCGACCGACATTAATCTTCCCTTTATCACAGCCGACGCAAGTGGAGCGAAGCACTTACAACTGAGCATCTCACGCAGCAAGTTTGAGGAGCTGATTGATCCGTTGGTTGAACGCTGCCGTCAGCCGGTGTTGAATGCACTGAAGGACGCGAAGCTGAAGCCGGGAGACATTCAGGAAATCGTGCTTGTCGGTGGTTCCATTCGCGTCCCGAAAGTGCAGAAACTTGTTCGCGAAATGTTCGGCAAGGAACCGCATCAGGGTGTGAATCCCGACGAAGTCGTGTCGCTGGGTGCCGCGATTCAGGGTGGTATTATCGGCGGTGACGTCAAGGATATCGTGCTGCTCGACGTGACTCCGCTGTCCGTCGGTATTGAAACCGAAGGAGGGATCATGACGGTGCTCGTCGAACGCAACACAACAATTCCGACGACGAAGAATGAGACTTTTTCCACTGCAGCGGACAATCAGCCTGCCGTGAACGTTCGCGTGTTTCAGGGCGAACGAAAGATGGCATCGGACAACAGATTGCTGGACGAATTCAATCTGGACGGCATTCCGCCCGCGCCGCGTGGAGTTCCTCAGATCGAGGTCAAATTTGACATCGACGTGAACGGCATTCTGAATGTGTCGGCCAAAGACAAAGCGTCAGGCAAAGAGCACTCGGTTCAGATCAAACAGTCCAGCGGTTTGTCGCCGGAAGAAATTGATCGGATGCGGAAAGACGCGGACTCGCACGCTGAAGAGGACAAGAAGAAGCAGGAACTTGCGACCGCGAAGAACCAGGCTTCGGCGCTAGTCCATCAGACCGAGAAAACTTTGAAAGAACACGCCGACAAGCTGGATGCGTCGTCGAAGTCTGCCGTTGAAGCCTCAATGGAAAAGGTAAAGAAAACGGCAGAGGGCACTGACGCTGCTGCAATCAAGGCCGCATGTGATGAGTTGATGCAGGCATCTCAGGCACTGGCTCAGCACATGTCCGCCGACAAAGGCAATGCCTCAGATGGCGGAGCGGCAAGTGCCAAAAGCGGTGACGACGATGTGATCGATGCTGAGTTTGAGAAGAAGTAGTCGATGACAATATTATTGATGTCAAGTGACGATAAACGTAGAATCTAAGCCTGTCTGTCTGAAATGCGGGGATCTCTTCGACTGAAGAAGTCCCCGCAGCATCTCTTGAAACAGAAAGCGTTCAGAATGTCTTCGATCATTGAAAGACTGTCAGTCGCTGACTACCTTCAAGCTGAGCGAGCGTCTGAATTGAAGCACGAATTTCACGAAGGTGAGGTTGCGGTCATGGTCGGCGGCAGCCTGCGTCATGCCAAGATCATTACGAACCTGGTCAATGTGTTTTCTGATCTGTTGACCGAACAGGATGCCGACGTGCTTTCGCAGGCGCTTCGGGTTCGAGTGGATGCGGTTGATCTCTACACGTATCCAGACGTCATCATTGTCTGTGGTTCTCCGGTACTGGAGGACGATCACAATGATACGCTGATGAATCCGACCGTGATCATCGAAGTACTGTCGCCATCGACTGAAGCTTATGACCGGGGTCAGAAGTTTGGATACTATCGGCAGATTCCGTCACTGCGGGAATATGTCCTTGTCGCTCAGCATCAGCCCGCGATCGATCATTTCCTCCGCAACGAAAACGAGGACTGGGTCATTCGAAACGGATGCGAACGAATCGATCAGGTGCTAAAACTTCAGACGCTGGAACTCCAGATACCGCTCCGTCGGATCTACCACAAGATTGATTTTCAGCACTGACGAGCCGTTCGCAGAGCTACACGTCGCAAAGCTGAATCGCCTGCTTCAACCCTGCCAGCGGATCGCGAGTCGGGATAAATTCGTGTCCGACGAAACCCCTGTAGCCAATCTCAACCAGCTTGCGCATGATTGGTGGAAAGTTGATTTCCTGATTGTCGTCAAGTTCCCCGCGACCCGGATTGCCAGCCGTATGTATGTGTCCGATGACGTCCTTGCATTCTTCAAGACGCCGGATCACGTCGCCGTTCATCAGTTGAACGTGGTAAATGTCGAACAGTAACTTTACATGCGGCGAACCGACGCGGCGCACGATGTTGGCCACATAGTCAATGTCATCGCCCTGATAACCGGGATGTCCTTTCATCGGGTGCGATCCGTCGCGCGTGTTCAGGTGCTCCAGACACACGGTGACGCCTTTCTTCTCGGCATGGACTGCCAGTTTCTTCAGGCCCGCGACGCAGTTGTCCGCGCCTTCTGCAAGCGAGATTTCGCCGCTGGATGGATCTTCAGCATTCTTCCACTTGTAGCCCGTGAATGCAATGACATTCGGAATACCAGCTGCGGCACACTCATCGATCATTTTCGCAGTTACCGCGATCACCTGATCCTGGTAGGCTGGATTATTCAGGCCCTTCATAAACGGTGCCCCAGGCATACCATTGGAAGCAATCGCGCACGTCAGACCATGTTTCCTGATCATCGGCCATTCTTCCGGGCCACAGATTTCCACCGACTGGCATCCGAGACTTTTGGCAATTTCGCAGGTCTTATCGATATCCCATTTATCCCCGGCGACATTAAAGCACCAGAAGACGACGGAGTGCTTGATATTTCCCTTCATTGTATTTTCCTTAGCAGCAGCGAGACTGGATGGTGAAAGTGAAGCCACTGCACCGGCGGCGACTGTCGCTTGCAGCAAATCACGACGTGACAAATTTTCGCTTGACATGTGGTCATCTGGCATGACTGAGAACCTTTCGGCCCGGTACAACACTCCGAAACTGCGATGGTATGACCCAATCGCGGCAGACTTCGTGCGATTATTTCCGCCAAAATTGAAGTTACCCCGCAACGCTTAACATTGCAAGTTGCGGCCGAGTCTCAAATCGCAGCATTCCGCGTCCGCCAAAAGTTATCCACACCCACTGAACCGATTGCTCGCCTTCAGTTCAAACGATCAAATCAGCAAAGCAACTGGTCGAAAAAACGCTGCGACACGTTTCGGTGGCATCAGCGAAGCGACTTCGGTTGGTCAGATCGAAGCCTTAGACTGGTTACTTCGTCTTCAAGGCTGTCGCCAGTGTCTCGTGACAGCCGACTCGCCACCGAGTAAACTGTCAACCATCCCGTTATGTGGCGTTCATTGTTCTGCAAACCCGCGGAACCTGTTAAAGTGGAAAAGTTCAACGCACGATTCGATGCATCGGCATCCACGCCGCCGCATAGATTGCAATTCGTTAGCCCTCACAGGACATTTTGATCTACCCCACCAACCGCACACGCTTTGAACGCCCTATGAACACGTTCGTCTTGCCCGGAACACCGGCACCGTTTGCTTGGCACGTTCAGCCCGAAACATGGCGCACCGAGGCCGATGGATCTCTGGTGGTTCTATCGGGCGCAAAGAACGACTACTTTCACGATCCTGGGACCGGAGAGCGAACAGCATCTGCACCCTGTGCGCTGATGGAGACTCAAGAACCTTCATTCATCCTGAGTGCATACGCTTCGCTTGTAGGCACGGAAACCTTTGACGCGGCAGTTCTCTACGTCAAGGCCTCTGACGATGTTTGGGCCAAGCTCTGTTTGGAGAACTCTCCCGCCCACGCGCCAATGATCGTTTCCGTGGTCACCAGAGGTGTGTCGGACGACTGCAATTCAGTCACGCTGGCAAATCCGAGCGTATTTCTGCGAGTGTCCAAGACTCCAAACACACTGGCGTTCCACTACTCCCTCGACGCAAAGTACTGGCATCTGGTTCGCTACTTCTCACTGGGTCTGCTCCCCGCGATACAGATCGGCTTCGTGGCTCAATCCCCGCTTGGCCAAGGGTGTGAGGTGAAGTTCAGCCATGTCGCCTACCGCTGCGGAAAACTGAGCAACTTTCGCTCAGGCGAGTGAGGCCTAACCCTTCCATCGAGCGGATCAGGATAGCGACCTCGGATTGCCCCGAGGCCCCTCACACACCACCCGACGTGCGAGTCTGCACCGGGCGATTCACTTCCTCGCAGTGAGCTTCTGCCAGATTGTTAAAAGACTCACGAATCCATGCGATGTCAGGCTCGCGATCGACAGAGCTTCATGCACCGCCTAGCTCGATGACACCACCCGCGCGCCTTTGCTGCTGAAACTTTTGGGCATGGCCTGGTCTCGTCGAACGCCGAGGTTTCGTCACCTGCAAATCCGAGTCCGTTTTTTGCCATTGCTTCCAGTGATGCGAATTTCGGGGTCTACTTCACGTTTTTCACGTTGCATTTCAGTCAGCCTTTGCAGGATCGCGGACGTCTCGACTGTCGCGAGTTGGCGAAAGTGATTCGGCATAGTGGATGGCGATCACCGCCGTGATCAGAAACAGCAGAAAGTAGTAGATATTAAAGACGACCTCGTTCCATTGCGACGGAGGCCCCGTGACCAGATGCCCAAGGATGTTCTGCACGATCAGCACAAGCCAGAGTGCCGCTGACGCCGCCAGTCCTGGCGGAGAAGTCGTGGGTTGGCTATGACGAATTCGTTTGAGGGTAATCATGATGATCGCAAGCAGAACGATCACCAAAAGCGGGCCAACGATCCACCACAACACGCCGCTCCAGTAATCTTCATTGCCCACATAGATATTGAACCAGCCCTTAGCACCATTCCGGATCGAAAGCCCCAGCCCAGTCAAGAGTCCCAGCGCCAGACCGAACCGCTGTAGATTCGCATGGTCCATCGAAATTTTGGATCGAGCAGGTGTAACTTCGAACTGCGGGCGATTCCGTATGAACCAGACAACCCCGATTAGAAAGACGATGCCGCTCGCCAGAAATCCAGGAACGATCAGAAATTCTCCACCAAGTGGCAGCAGGTGTGCAACACAGAACGCCGTGACAAGAATCGCCACAGGGCGCGACAGCGAATTCAGCATCGCCGGGTCACTGCGTTGTGATTTTACACAATAGAATCCAGCAAAACCGTACAGCATTGGGATCAGGATAAAGTTCCAGCCGGCCATCTGAAACTGCATCAAAGATCCACCAAAGGCCGTCAGTCCGCAGAAAATCAGAAACCATTCCACGCTGCCAGCATTGATCGACCGCTCTGCGGTGATTGCTTGCTCGCGATCTGACATCCTGCGGTTGACCAGAAACCATGCTAGGCCAAATGCGACTCCAATGCTGATCCCGCCCGAAGACTCCCAGCAACGCCAGAAATTGAAATTCGAGTCTTTCCAGACCGTGGCCGAAAACTTCCATGTCTGAAACGCCGCCCATCCTGTTCCATTGACGATGCCCACGACTAGGATCAGGATGACATTCTTCCAGTCGCGCCGAAGAAACTCATACAACAGGAAGCCCAGATAAAACCCCATATGCAGAACAGCTGCCCCGCAGTCGTTTGTGAGCCGTCTCAGGTTGGGATTTACTTCGACATCGAGATATCGCTCCTGTAGTTCGTCATACATCGGCAGGAACCAGGACGGGTAGTTCTGATAGAGATATCGTGCCAGCATGGCGGTACCCACCCCGCAGGCAATGCGCATTCCCCAGTGCCAGACTCGGGTTTCTCGCAAAGATCCACACCACGCCAGCGTACAGGCTCCAATCCCAGCCCATGGCATTCCTGCGATAAACATCCAGAGAAAACCATAGGTTCTGGATATCGGTACCCATTCTCCATTGCCCGTGTTGGTCTGCAGATGTCCCTCGAAGAAAGTGGACCACTGCATCCAACCACGAGCTCCTGACAGACCGATTCCCAGTGTCACGGCCAGTACAATCCATGCCGAAGAGTAACGGCGAACTTGTACACCAGATCGTTGGTACGCCATGTACCACCATGCGCTCCCCCACATCACTCCCGCAAACAAACATCCCGCAACTGCCCCAAAACCCGAACATCCACGCACGGCCCACGTCATTCCACCCAAGGCGGCGAACATGACAGTTGGAAGGAAAAGGTCATCAATGGCTGAACAATACTTTTGAGACCTGAAATTGAATTCTGATTTTGTCATAGGTCTTGCCTGTGCGACGACAGTGATGTGATTCTGTTTGTTGTCCTTGTTATTGGCAAAGATCCGCCGGAGATTAGCAATCGGAATGTCTCTTGAATATCGAACATACTGGCCGGTCACGAGGTGGCCACGCGCAGAACTACCGGGCAGCAGCAGGCGGATATTAATTGCTCAGTTTTGCATTATGCCTGAACCGTTATTAATCCCGCACGGCATGCTTTAATCCGAACTTGAACCAACCAACCGTGGCAGGACCGCTATCTGGGTCTCGGCCATTCGGTTTCCCTGCCAAAAATGCAGGGTTTGGCATTCCGCACGGGGGAGATGACCACAAGAACGGGCTAAGTCATGTTTTGGGAACTTCCGGTTCTCCCCGTTTTGACAGGCACGGAAACTGCTTTCCCTCACTGGAACTGCACAGGCATGCTGAAGTGGGACACATTGTCACATGTTTCAGCGTCACGACTGTGCGGTTTGACGATTTGGCGATTGATTATCGTATCTGCCTCGGAGTAATTCAGTCATGGCATTTGATCCTCGCAAGCTCACAGTGAAAGCTTCCGAAGCGATTCAGCGGGCTCAGGAAGTGGCGGAGAAGAAGCAGCATAGAATTCTGCGACCGCTGCACCTGCTGAAGTCACTGCTCGATGAAGAAGGCGGGCTGATGACGTCGCTGCTGCAGAAAATGGGCGTCAAGCTCCCGCAGCTGCAAAAGATGGTTGACGGTGAACTTGGTCGATTGCCGCAGTCAACTTCGTCAACCGATGAAGGAGTCAACGCCGGGCCCGAAGCGATAAAAGTGCTCAACGCCGCGAAGAAGCAAGCGGACAGCATGGGGGACGAATACACATCTACCGAGCATTTTTTGATCGCGTTGACTCAGGTGGAAGACCAGGCGAAGCGTCTGCTGCAACTCAATGGCGTTGACGAGCGAGATTTACTGGAAGCCGTGAAAAGCATTCGAGGAGGACAAACTGTGCAGGATCAAAACCCGGAAGACAAGTTTCAGGCGCTCGAAAAATATGGCAAGGATCTTGTCATACTGGCGCGAGAGGGCAAAATTGATCCGGTCATTGGACGCGATACCGAGATTCGCCGGGTGATTCAGGTACTCTCGCGGCGACGCAAGAATAATCCCGTGCTGATCGGGGAACCCGGCGTCGGCAAGACTGCGATCGTCGAAGGACTCGCGCACCGCATTGTATTGGGCGACGTCCCTCAGAATCTCAAGAACAAACGCATCTTCGCGCTCGATATGGGTGCGCTTGTGGCAGGAGCGAAGTATCGTGGTGAGTTTGAGGACCGGCTGAAAGCCGTACTGAAAGAAGTTCAGGCGTCTAACGGACAGATCATCATGTTTATCGACGAACTGCACACGGTCATTGGTGCCGGGAATGCGGAAGGCGCAATGGATGCGGCCAATCTGCTGAAACCAGCGCTGGCGCGCGGTGATTTGCACTGCGTCGGCGCCACGACGCTCGACGAATATCGCAAGCATATTGAAAAAGACCCGGCACTCGAGCGACGATTCCAGCCCGTGATGGTGCAGGAACCGAACGTTGAAGATACGATTTCCATCTTGCGCGGTTTGAAGGATCGCTACGAAAGTCATCATGGCGTTCGCATTACCGACGATGCGATTATTGCCGCTGCGACACTGTCAGACCGCTACATCAGCGACCGTTTTCTGCCCGACAAGGCGATCGACCTCGTTGACGAAGCGGGCAGCCGTCTTCGCATGGAGATCGATTCGATGCCGGTCGAAATCGACGAAGCCACTCGTCAGTTGACACGGATGCAGATCGAAGCGGCGGCCCTGGACCGAGAGACCAGTGAAGAGAGCCGCGAACGTCTGCAGGATCTGAAGCGCCAGATCGCCGAACGAGAAGAATCCACTAACCAGCTGAAAGCGCGCTGGGAGACGGAGAAGGCTGCAATTTCGGGCATCAAACCGCTGCGGGAAAACATCGAACGCCTGCGTACGGCTTTTCAGCAGGCCTTTTCAAGGGCTCAGCAGACGCTGCTCAACGAAGACTTCGTCGATGCTCAGAAGACCGAGCAGCAACTCAAAGACGCCGAGAAAAAACTGAAGGAGATGGAAGCAAAATCCGCTGAACTCAATACCGACAAAGACAACCGCCTGCTGCGGGAAGAAGTCACCGAGGAAGACATCGCTCGCGTCGTCAGTCTCTGGACGAGCATTCCCGTCTCCCGCATGATGCAGGGAGAACGCGAGAAACTGCTCCGGATGGAAGATGAGATTCACAAGCGAATGATCAACCAGCATGAAGCGGTTGAAGCCGTTTCGAACGCCGTCCGTCGGGCTCGATCAGGTATGGGCGACCCGAACCGTCCGATTGGTTCATTCATGTTCCTCGGCCCTACGGGCGTTGGTAAGACCGAACTGTGCAAGGCGCTGGCCAATTTCATGTTCGATGATGAACGTAACATGGTGCGCATCGATATGAGCGAATTCATGGAACGCCACAGTGTCGCGCGTCTGATCGGTGCACCTCCTGGCTATGTCGGGTACGAAGAAGGCGGACGACTCACCGAGGCTGTGCGTCGTAATCCTTACTGTGTGATTCTGCTCGACGAAGTTGAAAAAGCACATCGAGATGTGTTCAATATTTTGCTGCAACTTCTGGATGACGGTCGTTTGACCGACAGTCAGGGTCGCACCGTGGACTTCACGAACACGATTGTGGTGATGACGTCGAATATCGGCAGTCAGGCCATTCAGGAGCTTTCAGGCCAGGCCGATGAAAAGGAAATTCATAATCGAGTCATGGATGCTCTGCAGAAACACTTCCTGCCGGAGTTTCTGAATCGCGTAGACGAAGTGATTGTGTTCCATCCGCTGGGTCGCAGCGAAATCCGTGAGATCGTTGACCTACAGTTGCAGCGCCTGAGCAGCCAGCTTGAAAAGAACGGGTACAAACTTGAAGTCTCCGACACTGCAAAACAACTGCTCGCCAACGAAGGCTACGATCCGGCTTACGGGGCTCGCCCATTAAAGCGAGTCATCCAGCAGCGGCTGCAAAACGCATTGGCGAATGAACTGCTGGCAGGGACATACACAGCCGGGGATACGATCGAGATCGATGCCGCTCAGGATGGGTTTGTGTTTGCGAAAAAGTAAAAACATAGCGTTAAAGGCCGCTATCGAGAAGTACTGGTTTTGTCCAGATGATGCGATTCCAGTACGAGATTTACGGGAAAAACAATGAAATGCGTGGTTGAGAAGACTTTCGGGAGTCGATACAATCCACACTTCAAATTTCTGGCCGGGATTGGCTCGGCTGGAATCTTCTGTATGTTGCGTGGCATGGAATTGCCTGCGACCAAAGCAGTTTTTGTGTTCAAAGCGCGATTGGAGCGTTGACGTGTCCATTGACAAGACCCTCAAAATTCGACTTGGCCTTTCAGGTTCTCGTAACGTGCTGAGCCGCAGTGAACGGATCGCTCGGTTGTTGGAAGAAGACCGCTTCGCAGCGGGTCGCAGCCCGTTCGGACTTCCGAAAGTTCGTGTTCAGAAAGCTATCGCCGGTAAGAAAAAGAAGAAGACAGTCGAAGAAGGCGCCGCCGCTCCCGCTGCTGCCGCCAAGGGAAAGAAATAGTCACGGCCATGAGTATTGGCGAGCGGCAGGGCGTCAGCCCTCCGAGTCCTGCGGCTTCAAACAGGCATCTTCGAACAATGTTTGAAGATGCTTTTTTTGTAAACCGAGCACGATACCGACTCGAGCCTCGCCGTTGGCGTCGTGTTTAACGAATTGTCATCCACCGAGAGTGATTCGCTGATGACGCAGATTCCTGCAGCCTATCGACTGCGTGCTCTGGCGGGCACTTTTTTCCGACGCAGCATCACCCATGCGCGCAACCAATTTCTTAACCTCGCTGAAGCGTCGTGTCGTGAAACGCAACGAACCCTGCTCACTGATCTGCTGCGGCTCAATCAGTCGTCCTCATTTTCTCGCGACTACGGTCTGACAGAACGCACCACGCTGCAGGAATTTCGCCAGCGCGTCCCCGTTGCCGATTATGAACTCATCCGCAGTTACGTCGATCAGGTCGCCAACGGAAATCACGCGGCGCTGCTGGGCGAAACGAACAAGCTGCAGATGTTCGCCATGACCAGTGGCACAACTGCCGCATCCAAACTCATACCTGTCACGACGCGTTTTCTGAACGACTATCGACGCGGCTGGCAGACTTGGGGAATCGGAACATATTCCGACCACGCTCTGCTGCAGAAATTGAACATCGTGCAGATTTCTAGCAGTCATCAGAAGACTCGAACCGCTGACGGGACACCCTGCGGCAACATCAGTGGCCTGGTCGCCGCCATGCAGAGGCGGGTCGTGCGATCGCTGTACACAATTCCTGCTGCTGTCGCGGAAGTCGCGAATCCCGAAGCCAAGCGGTATACTATTCTTCGCCTGGCACTGGCTGATCCTTGGGTTGGAATGACAATCACGGCCAATCCGAGCACGTTGCTGCAGCTGGCGGAGTTCGCAAACGTCCAGGCCGAACAACTGATTCGCGACATCCGCAACGGAGGAATCAGCAGCATCGATCTGCCGGCGGCACAAATACGCGATTTCAAAAGCCGCTTACGTCCCGACGCCCGGCGTGCCGCACAGTTGCATCGAGTGATCGAGCGGCACGGCGTGTTGCGGCCTCGCGAATGCTGGCCGATGCTGCAGGCACTGGGCGTCTGGTGTGGCGGAAGTGCGGCCGCCTACATTCCGAAACTCAAACAGGTCTTCGACGGGATCACGATTCGCGATCATGGATTGCACGCGAGCGAAGGACGCATGACGCTTCCGCTGCAGGATGAATCGTCGTCGGGCTTGCTTGAAATCCAGACGCACTTCTTTGAATTCCTGCCGGTCGCGGAAGCCGCGTCTGCAGGTTCTGTCGCGCTGGAGGCGCATGAACTTCAGGAAGGTGCTGAGTACTTTATTTTGCTCACGACAAGTTCGGGGCTGTATCGCTACAATATCAGCGACGTTGTTCGCTGTACAGGATTCTATGGAACAACACCGCTGCTGGAGTTTCGCCACAAAGGCGCACATATCTCCAGCATCACTGGAGAAAAACTTGCAGAATCGCAAGTGGTTGAAGCAGTGAACGCCGCTGTCCGGGAGTGCGGCGTGAATCTCAACCTGTTCACGCTGACTCCACAATGGGGCGAACCGCCCGGTTACACATTGTTCCTGCATTGCGAAACCGTCGCCGCCGAAGGCGACCGTGGGCGACTGATTCGATTTGCGGCTGTGACGGATGAGCAGCTGTCGCGCAGCAACGAAGAATATCGAGAAAAGCGGGAGTCTGGCAGACTGGCACCCGTCCGCGTTCAGGTCTTGCCGCCGGAGCAGTGGAATTCCTTCACCGAAACACGCCAATCCCGCAGCGGTGGCAGTCCGGAACAATACAAACACCCTTGTCTGCTGCCAGATCCGAAGTTTCAGAATCTATTCCTTGGCAAACTAACTGACTAGGAATGAATCAACAGCCACAATCACCTTCATCGGATGAACCGGACTTGGCAGGGCGGCTGCTGCATCCTGCTGAACGCCTGCGGGTTTGAGCATTTGGGCTGAAATGAAGAACAGTAACCTATGACGATTGAGTTCAATTCAGAATGCGTAGCCGCTGCAAGGGTTCTTGCAGGAATGTCGTTGCACGAAGATCTTCGGGATATCGGCGATCTTACGAGTCTTTCGACGATTCCGTCAGATCTGACTGCGACTGTGAACATTGTGTCCCGTCAGCACGGCGTGGTTTGTGGACTTGTCATGTTGCCGATTGTGTTTTCGGAGCTGACTGCTGCAGTTAGTGTCAAATGTCACGTCCATGACGGCGATGCGGTTACTCAGCAGACGCTAATCGCAACGATGACCGGGCCCGCGCAGATGCTGTTGACTGGCGAACGCACGGTGCTCAATTTTATGACACTGCTCAGTGGAATCGCGTCACGCACGGCGATGTTTGTGGCAGAAGTGCGACATACGAAAGCCGTTATTCTCGATACCAGAAAGACGTTTCCCGGGTATCGGCTGCTTCAGAAGTATGCGGTGCGATGCGGAGGCGGAACAAATCATCGCATGGGCTTGTACGACGGGATTCTGATCAAGGACAACCACATCGCAGCCCGCGGCGATTCCACATGTGCTGCCGCAGTCAAAGATGCTCGCCGCTATGCCCGGGCCCATAATCTGAATTCTAAAATCGAAATCGAAGTCGATTCTGTGGAACAACTGCAGGATGCGTTGCGGGAAGCGCCGGAGATTATTCTGCTGGATAACATGTCTCCGGCCACAATGAAACAGGCAGTCGCCCTCAGAGACGCATCGGCATCGCGCTCGACGCTGCTTGAAGCATCTGGCGGAGTGACTTTGCAGACTGTACGAGCCATCGCGGAAAGCGGTGTCGATCGCATCAGCATTGGAAGCCTGACACATTCGTCACCCGCACTGGATATCGGATTCGACTGGTCGTGGTGAATCGGCGTTGAGCATATTCAGAAATGCCACCTTCATTCGTTCAACGGCGGCTGGTAACGGCCCTGCCATCGTGGCGCCAGATGCCAGTTTATGCCCACCGCCGCCGAATTGTTCGGCTACGGCTGCAACATTGTGTGGGACTCGACTTCGCAGACTGAATTTGATTTGCCCCGTCTGAAGTTCCACGGCGACAAACGCGGCCTCGGCTCCGGCAACTGTCAGACAGACGTTGACCAGCCCTTCTGTATCGGAAGGGACAGCACCGGTTTCCGCCATGTCTTTGCTGTCGGCATAGATCCACGTCAGACGGCCTTCGGCCTCGACCTGCGTCCGTGCCAGCACACGGCCACCTAGGCGAACTCGCGCAAGTGACGACTGTTCATGAACAAGGTTGTAGACATAGTGCGGAATCGCGCCGCTATGCATCAGCCCGGCAGCAATCTTCATCGTCCGAGCACTGGTGGAAGGAAACCGGAACCAACCTGTATCGGTGGCAATTGCGGCGTACAGCCAGTTAGCGACATCCGCATCAAACGTCACACCAAATTCTTCACCGATCTCACAAATCAGTTCTCCAGTGGCTGCCGATGTGACGTCCTTTAGTTCCAATGCGTTCAGCTGATCGGAACTGACATGATGATCAATGACAACACGTTTTGCCGCAGACGCCTGGATCACGTCAGCCATTGATCCCAGCTGCTGCCATGCGCTGGTATCGACAATGATGACGACATCGTGCTGAGGAATGGTCGCTTTCGTGACGGTGTCATTCAGTTTCAAAATCACTCCGGGCGGATTCATGAACTGCAGATTTGCTGGCGGTGCTGAGGCATTGACGATGGACACTTTTTTGCCCATTGCCAGCAAAATGGCCCGCATCCCCAGTTCGGACCCCAAGGCATCCGCATCCGGACGAACGTGACTGGAAATCAGAAACGACTCGTTCTCGTCAATCACCGCTTTCAAAGGTGTCCAGTCCATCGCCGGCACAAATCACTCCACTCTTCAAATTGAATTGAACTGTATTACTACATTATTACTACACTATGTCTGCTAGGCCGCTTGGCGCGTTTCACCACGTCAAATGCGATGCCAACCACTGATCGTCTGGGAATCCGGCCAGAGTTGCAAGTTCCGCCGCACTTCAAAAAATGGAACCTGGACAAATTCCGGAACAATCGCCGCTGCCGCCCACCAGTTGTCGATAGGTAGTGCAAACGTTCCGGAACGATATACTTTGCTTGGCGTGATGATGGATGTTTGAGTGTCAGGCAGGCGGCAGATGGTTTTCGTAATTGGCGCGTTTTGTGTGGTTGCGTTTCTGGTGGGCGGAATTCCGTTTGGGTATCTCGTTGGAGGTGCCATTCTGAAGGACGATATTCGGAAACACGGCAGCGGCAACATCGGTGCGACGAATGTTGCCAGAATTCTGGGCTGGAAATGGGGCTTCGTCGTTCTGTTTCTGGATGCACTCAAGGGGTTGCTGCCAACTCTGGCGACGAAGCTGTTTCTTCAAAATCGAGGCAGTGACGAATTGGCGAATCTGGGGGCGATCTTGGCAGGCATGAGTTGTATTGTCGGCCACATGTATCCGATCTGGCTGAAGCTGCGTGGTGGAAAGGGAGTCGCAACAGCGTTGGGAGTCATCCTTGTCATCGCCCCGCTGGCATCCGGCGTGGCATTGGCAACGTTTTTATTGGTATTTGCCGCGACGCGAATTGTCGGACTGGCTTCGATTGTGTCAGTTACCTCCTTCGCTATCGCTCAGCTGATTTTGATGGGGCCTGACGTGTTTGTGTTTGGGCAGCTTCCGTTGACACTCTTTTCGACACTTGTTCCGGCATTGATCGTGTGGAAGCATCGATCGAACATTGTTCGGATGTTGCATGGTGACGAACGGAAGATGAAAGCTGGATCGAAGACCGGAGCCGGGGAGCCTGATTCTGTGGAGTGAGCACGATGAGCGACGTGCCAAACACTGACGATTCTGCAACATTCTCTGAAGCGATGCTGCGATTGCAGCGATCGACCGCAGGGATTCCGGATTCGCAGCACTGGCGATGGATATTTTTCGATAAGGATCTGAAGGCAGGCGTCAATTTTGGCAAAGGTGCCGTCGGGCCGATTGTGTCAATGGGATTGCCGTGGCTATCGGCGGATTGTTCGCTCCGTTGGCTCGGACCACGCCTTTTCTTCTGGCCCCAGGGAATCCCAGGTCGCCGCCGAGTCTCAATTGTTACTTCGAGATTGAAGCAGCGGTTGGACGAAGAATCCTGGTGGTTCGATCTGCTTCGCACCGCTGTGCTGCGAATTGATCCGACGCACGATGTCCTGTGTGCTGTTGCAGGAACTGCGGCCCACCGATTTGTATGTCGCGCGGCTGAGTTATTCGGCCGACCGCTGCTGGAATTTCGCATGGACTCGAGCGAGCAAACCGGCGACGACGACATCGCTGCATGGCTGGCGGAAACAGCAAACTGCGAGGAGTGGGATTCATCGGCGGCAATTACTGAGGCGGACCTTTTGGCGGAACCGCCAAGTATTGAAAGCTACTCACCGGGAACGCAGTGGACAGTATTTGTTTCGCCTCCATTGTCGTTGTTGAACACGTCGTTCAATACTGATCCACCGAATTTTTCCATTCTCCCCGTATCCCGGCAGCCGGTCGCCGATCGAATTCTGTTCGCGGCTGGCGACCGCTTGCAAGTGCTGCGTGCTCGATCAGGGGGCGCAGTTCAGGCGTTGCTGTTGCAGCATTTGCAGGACTTTGAACGCCGCGCGTCGCTCGTAATGCTGGCATCGGACACGGCCGGACAGGTTCCAGCGATAGACGCGGATTCGCACGGCTGCATCATTCCCTGGTTGTTGAAATCATCGAGGGGCAGTAAGCCCGGTAACATCGATTCCCATGGTGAAGGAAAGGCGGAGCTGCGATCTGATGAATCGTCTGCAGCGCAGGGTTCATCAGCGGTTTCAACGCCCTTGTCGCACCCTGATGACTGGTTATTTCACTGGACTCGTTCGACCGTCGGTCCGTGGCCTGATCAGGATGAGCAGGAGTTCAATGACGAACTCATTCTGGGATGTCGCTCGTCCGATCGATCCGCTCTGGCGACCCTTCTGCGAATCGTCATCGAAGGTCGATTGTGGGCGTCGTCAGAAGCGATCCGTGGCGGCTATCGAGTTGTCTCATTCACCGAAGTTCCGCTGCAGGCGTTTCGCAGTCATCGAACATATCGGAAGCACCGACGGCGTTACGATTTTGAACCGTGGGGAATTGCCGTTCGGCGTGATGTACTGGCATCGGCCGGAGCCAGTCCGGTCATATACGGCGATGAAGAAACATGGCGGATGACTACGGATATTGCACGACCGTTTTTTCAGAATGTCGGGGCCGGTAATGGCTGGACGAAAGGCGAACGCGAATGGAGAATCAAGGGTCATGTACAGTTGAACGAACTGCCGGTGGCGTCGGTTGTGGTCTTTGTGGATTCGGAAGATTCGCGTTCGATCGTTCAGAAGCAAACCGAATGGGCGGTGATTGTGGTACCTTCGTAATGGAATTGCTTAGTCAACGATCAGATGCGCGACAGGAATTCGAACGGTTGGTTGCATTTCGACAACATCGATTCGCCTGACAGTAATGCGATGCTTCTTGAGTTTGCCGATCTTTGAGTCAGGATGTGTGACTCACTTAACCTGAACCGCCATGAGCCCGGAAACTTCAATGTTGTTTACCGATGAAATGTCCTACGCAGCATTTCGAGCAGCGTTTGTTTTGACGCTGGATTGCATGTTGCGAGAGGCTTTGGATCGTCAGCCTGCGGCTGCCGGAGGAGGTGGATTTCTGGACGTCTATCCCGTTCTCCAGGGCACCGCCCCTCAGATTCAATTGGAATGCCTGCTTGAAACATGGGATCACCTGCATCGAAGCGAGATGGATCTTACACCGCTTGACCGTTGTGTAGTGAACGCGGCCTGTGAGGCATTAGCGAAAATCGGCGAACTGACGACATCTTCAACGCTGGCCAGTGTTTGGAAAGGGCCAAAATCAATTGCGACCTCCTGCGACCACTGGGTGACGTCAAAAGTGCGGGCTTTGCAACTGACGATGGACGAAAAAACGTCGAACGAATTGGTTCGGCTGGAAGACAGATTGGATGATCACAGCCCAACGTCGGTTCCGTTTTCAGGGTTTGGAAAACAGGGTCCTTCCGTAGACCTGATCTCTGTCGTCGGACGCTGGACGGCCTCGAGTGCGATCGTTCTTGGCTCGACAGGGCTCTTAACAGAGGACGAACAGGACATCCTTCGCATTTTTTTTGAGGAACAATCAGGTCTGCTGAGGTAAGTGAGGACGTTCACCCGCTATCATCGCGTTCTTAGATCGGCAATACCGTTTGCGGGGCGTTGGACCTCGTCGGAATTCCGCGATTTTCGAGTTTTTAGAGTGCAAACAGGGATTGAGATCGATGGCGAAGAAGAAGGTAGTCAAAAAATCTGCAAAGCCTGCAAAGCCACAGAAACCATTATCTCTCGCGACGAAGAAAGCCACGAAACCGCCACGTACTGTGGCAAAAAAGAAACCAGTCCCAAAGAAATCGGCCCCGAAAAAGGCTCCCGTTGCCCGCAAGCCGGTAATGGTAGCCCGCAAGCCGACTCCGGAACCCGAACTGATTCAGCGGAAGAAGGGCGTTCGCAAAGCCACGATTTCGTCGGGTATTCATGACGACAAGCCATCCCGGAAATTGGGACGTTCACGCATTCCGATCGACGCGCCGCTGGATGTTGTGTTTCAAAACGACATTCAGGCGAGAGAAGCGTTTATGTTTCTCGGGATTCATTCAATTCGAGATCTGGAGCAATTTAACCCTGACGACCTGGTGTTGAGATTAACGGGCCCGGCGAAACTCACTGTAGGCCGTATTCGCAAAATTCTGGCTATGAACAATCGCTGCCTTTCGAACGACGAAGAGTTTGCTCTGGAATTCCAGGAATTGCTCTCTCGCCCAAGAGAATAGATGACACATGGATTCGGGATTTCAGCACTTTGATCAAGCCATAAGTGGCGATCAGACTCGGCTCAGTGATCACGCACGGCGGTCGGCAAATCAGGCCATCGGGTTCCTGATGCAGCAGGCGGTCGAAAACGCCGATTGCATATCGCTCGCTGCCGGACTGGTCGATGAAGAATCGTTACCGGTTAAGATTGTGCGTGAGGCTGTCGCAGAATTGCTGTCAGACGCCGTTTCAGGCCGCAAGCTGTTGCAGTACGGAATCACGCCAGGCCCAGAACCGCTGCGGCGCGTTTTCAGAACAAATCTTGCTCGACTTGAACAGCGCAACGATGAACTGCGTGATTTGCCGCTGTCGCAACTTGTCCTGACGACAGGCTCACAGCAGTTGCTGTCACTTGTGACTCAGGCATTGTTCAATCCGGGTGACATCTGCCTTGTTGCCGCGCCGACATATTTCGTGTACATCGATGTGCTTCAGGCTGCAGGTGCGGAAATTGTTCCAGTAACCGCCGACGCGGACGGGATGCGACCGGATTCACTTGCCGCCGCATTGGAACAGATTCAGTCTGAAGGGAAACTGGACCGTGTTCGTCTGGTCTACGTCGTAAGTGATTTCGACAATCCGTCCGGGGTAAGTGTGTCTGCCGAACGGCGTCCGGAACTTCTTCAGATTGTGCAGAAGTATTCATTGGATCGCCGGATTTTTCTGCTGGAAGACTGCGCATATCGCGAACTTCGCTATGACGGCAATGCCATTCCAAGCATTTGGTCGCTGGACAAAACACATGAGACCGTAATCCTGGCTCAGACGTTTTCAAAAAGTTTTTCGCCGGGCATCCGCGTCGGAATGGGTGTATTGCCACAATGCTTGGTAAAAGCCGTCACCGACTTGAAGGGCAACGAAGACTTCGGATCGGCCCATTTGAATCAGCATATTGTTGCGAGAGCGATCCGAACAGGCGAATATGCCGATCATGTCCGCAGTGTGTGTGAAAGTTATCGACGCAAACGTGATGCGATGGTAGCGATGGTCGAGCGTGAATTTTCCGGATTGCCCGGTGTTTCCTGGTTCAAGCCGCAGGGGGGTATGTATGTCTGGATGCGGTTGCCGGATCATATCGCGACAGGCTTCACGGGTCCGCTCTTTCAACGAGCGACGCAGGTGGACAAGGTGATGTATGTGCCTGGTGAACTCAGTTACCCGGCCGATTGGGTGGATCGTCCCCACTGCGAAATGCGATTGAGTTTCGGTGTGCAGAATATCGTTGGAATTGAGGCAGGCATTCGTCGCCTTGCGTCTGCCGTCCGCTGGGTGCTGGATGCTCCGCCGCCGTCTGTCTTGCAGGCGGAGTCTGGGCGGTGAAGCCTGTGTCTGATGCCTGGCGGCCTTCGTGTTCGACGCAGATGCTGCATGTTCGAGCGGAAATGTTGAGTTCGATTCGCAGATTCTTCCGGGACTACGGCTACCTTGAAGTCGAAACACCCTGCTTATCCCGAGACATCGTGCTCGATGCGTGGCTGGAACCGTTCGCAATCGACGTGCGTGGTGAACGATGGTTTTTGCAGACGTCGCCGGAAGCACACATGAAGCGGCTGCTGGCGTCTGGCGTCGGTTCCATGTTTCAGATCAGTCGTGTGTTCCGACAGAATGAACGCGGAGATCGGCACAATTCTGAATTCACGATGATCGAATGGTACGGCGTCGGATCGAACTGGCTGGAACAGCTTGAAGTCACTGAAGCTCTCGTGCGAACGGCAACGGCTGCTGCTGCTGGTGTGACCGGCCGTGACGTTGCTGCCCAGTGGAGTCGCGAAGCATTTCAGCAGACAACTTACGCAGTGGCTTTTCAGCGTGCGTTCGAGATTGATGTTTTCTCATGTTCGGGAAGTCAGCTCATGGAAACCGCCGGGAACTACGGCGTTGCACTACCTGCGGATATGCGTGACGACCGAATCGACGATGTCTTAAACGTCATGCTGGCATTTGCGATAGAACAACAATTGGGCGGCCCGTCGGAAGATGGCAGAGTTCGTCCCGAATTTTTGTGCGACTATCCACCTTCTCAGGCAGCTCTGGCCGTCGTTTCGGAAACGGATCCGCAGGTCGCTCGTCGTTTTGAGCTTTATGTCCAGGGCCTAGAATTGTGCAATGGGTATCAGGAATTGACGGATGACGTCGAACTGCAGCGCCGGGACGCTGTTCAGAATCAACGACGCATCGGTGAGCAGTCGCCAAAACTTCCCGGGGCCCCCCGATTGCTGGCGGCGATGCAATCAGGTCTGCCACCGTGTTCCGGAGTTGCTCTTGGATTCGATCGCCTAGTGATGTTAGCGACTGAGCACCGAGATATTCGAGAAGTTCTGCCTTTCCCAGAGAACCGCGCGTAGTTTTCTAGAGGTGCGATTCCTGTAGTTTGGACGGTCATGTCCATCCTGCGTAATTGCGTTCGAGGCACTTTTCATTTGGCAATTCGAACTGTGACGAATAGGATGCGCTGTCTCAAGACGTAACTCCGACATTATTCAGGTGATGACAGAATGTATCAGGACAGTAACCCATACGCGGTTAGCAGCGATATGTTTGCGGCTGATGCGATACTCAGTGAGCGTCTCGCATTTCTCCGAAAGGTCTATCTGCTGATGCGTTTTAGTGACGACTAAATATGCCTGCGCACACGCCTCTGGCGAAGAGGCTAAAGACGGTCTCTTTGGCGTGTTGATTTTTCGGAGGGAGCTTGAGTCATGTCGCTGTCGCTTGGTAAGCGTGATTCGCTGATACGATACACGTCCAGACTGGCGGACGAACTTAATGGACTCAAGCCCGGTTTGCATCGAGCCCAGGCCGGAAAGATGTTGAAAGGGATCGGACAGCGGTGCGAGCTGAATCACGTTCATCTGTATCTGACGCGGCTCAAAGACGGACCGCAGATTTCGCTCTACAGTGAATGGTCGCGCGCTGAGATCCCTCCCCTAGCGTGTCAGTTGCAGCGTGTTGCACTACCCCTGATTGGCGAGCAGGCAGCGCAGTTGCTTCCATTCGGAATCGCAGTCTACTGCGGCATGAACGAACAGTCTGAAGCATGCAGTCGGCTCGTTTCAAGCATTCTTCGCGAACTGAACTCCGCGGCGTATGAAATGATTCCGATCCTGATCAGCGAAAGGTTGCGCGGCGTCATTGCGGTTGGGCATGATCAGGGGCCGCTGCATCTGAATTCGGTGTGTCATCATCTGCTGCAGCTCACCGGTCGCGTGTTTGTCGGCAGCTACCGTGCGGCCTGTCGGGAATCCAGACGACGGAAAAATCACCGCCAGTGGCGCAATCTTGCCAACGGTGCCTGCGACTTTGCCCTGGTACTAGATTCGGCACTGGAAATTGTCAACGTTGTGCCATTTAGAAATCAGACTCCGCCTGCTGTCAATGGACTACGCCTCCAGGACATCGTAACGCGATCCTCGTACAAACCCGTGAGGCAGTTGATCGAAAACGCAATCAAGTCAAACCTAGCACGGACCGGCGATTTCTTAACGCTGCAGGGAAAAGGAAAACCGGGCTCCTTCACTTCTCGCATCGAGCCAGGCGGCGAAACGGCGGCCTGTGCCTGCACACTGTACCTGACAAGCAACGATGTCGAACGTGCCGCCGCCGACGAATTGACCCAACTCCGTGATCATCTGGCTCAGGCGTCAAGGCTAAGTGTCAGCGGCAATCTCTCTTCCGAGTACGCTCATCAGTTAACCCAGCCGCTGCAGGTGATTGAGTACCAAGCGTTCACGCTGGAAAATCGACTGAAGCATGGGGAATCGTCTGTTGAGCAGATGATGCAGAATGTTTCTGCGATTCAGGACAGTGTGGATCTTGCGAGCGAGGTGATTTTCAATCTACGCGACTTTCTGCATGACCGTCGTGCCCGGCTGGCTGCAACCGACGTTGGGCGCATGATCGAGCATGCAACAAAAATGGTTCAGCCGCGGCCGGACAGCGTATCGGTCAGGATCTCCGTTGATGATGTTGAGGGGCTGCTGGAACAGGATCCTCCGCTGGAAGTCCATGTCGATCGGGTGCAGACCACGTATGTGCTGATCAACCTGCTTGTCAACGCAATCGAAGCCTGCACGAATGCTGAGACAGACGAACCAGAGGTGCAAATTCAGTTGCGGTCGCACACTTCTCCGAAGTATGTTGTGTTGTCCGTGTCGGACAATGGGCCTGGCCTGCCGGAGGGCGATCCGGAAAAAGTCTTTGAACGATTCTTTACGACAAAGAAACATGGATTTGGGATCGGACTCGCTATCTGTCGTGACGTGATCGGACGTCAGCGCGGAGAAATTCAGGCGAAGAACAACCCCGTGGTCGGATGCACGTTTACGTTTTTGATGCTTGTTCAAAGCGACCAGGCGGAGGAAGAAACCCGCTTGCTGGACAAAGCCGCCGATAAAATCATGGACGACGAGCCGGAAGATTAGTCGGCTGACAGGCTTCTGCGCTGCGGCTTGTTGACTACACTCAGGCGAAGGAAGTTACGGACCAGCTGTGGAGATTTTTGTCGCGGGCTGGGAAGCGTTTGCCGCCAATTTTTTGACACCATCGACCAGTTTCGATCGATCTCTGATGGCCTGCTGGATGCTGCGCCTAATTGAATCCACAGCGACCTGTATGGCGTTTCGCTCTTCCTCCGTATCCTCGATCGCCTTTACAAGCCCGTCCTTAAACTCGGGGCGTTCTGCAACGTCCGCACCGTTCGGATCACCCAATAGTTCTTTGCTGCGTGTCTGAAGCGAGAGATCCGCATCGACTTTCAGTCTCTCCTGATCCTCGGTCCGCGTTTTGAGCTGTGTGATTTGTTCAACGGAACGCTGGATGGTCTGATTCAAGCTATCGATTTCAGCTCGGCCCCCTGGTGGGATTTGAGTGCGAATCCGAACGTCATTGTTGAAGTTCCACGATGCCATTTCCTCCGGGGTTACTTTCCATGTCGGGTACAGCACACAGGTTTGTTCACCCAGTTCATTCGGGCCATCTCCCAGCATGAATTCCCCTGTGTAAACGATCTTACCCTGACCATTGTCGGCGAACACATGCATTGGCGGTGCCGCCTTCTTTTCCTGGCCATCAGCGCCGGTGACTGTTCTGGGTTCCAGCGCTTTTGTGCTTGCACCCAGTCCGGTCACAAACAACTTTACTCCCTGGTTCTGAACAGGTGCGGGATTTGCCGGAGCAAATGGGATTTCGTATCCCCAGCCCAGCTTCAATGCGGCAAGTTCGGTTTCGGCGGTCTTCAGGTCGGCAGTGATTTTTTCAAATTCCACAACGGCCGTATCACTCTTCACCATTGCGACACGCAACTTGTCCGCAACTTCATCACGGCGATAACCCAGCTTGGCAACCAGCCAGAATTCGACCAGTAGTCCGATAATGACAAGCGTACCACAAACAATCCCAAGCCTGCTCATCAAAATGACTCCGGCGGAATCTCAAAGAAAATTCTCGATCCACGAACACATTGCCGCGAATTCGATTCACTAGTAGACCGTATCTGGAAATCGGCGAAAAACAGCTGTAATCTTCGCCATGACCGCGCAGCGGCGACAAGGCAAAGCGATTCAATTTTCAGCAAACGCCAAAACATCGTCAGTTTAACTGACGAGTAGACTCATCGCATCCTGCCAAATCCGGCAACTCATGCTAATCCGTCGAAAACCTTACCGTCAAGCGCATTCACAATCGATACAGGTCCCATAGCCGGAAAGGTTGAACTCCACCACCAGAACTACTCAACCACTGGACGCGGCGGATTAGACCAGTGATTCGTCGGGTCAGTGCCACGAATCACGATGCCTTTTTCGTTCCACTGCATGCCCGCTCGCACATGAGCCGCCGCATACCGCAGTGTCAGGCCGCAACGGCGGCGTGCCGACATGTTCGCGTCCGAACCATGCAACAACAGGTCATTGTGAATCGAAGCCTGACCGGCCTTTAGTTCATCGACGACGATTTTACCGTAGGATTCAGCATTCGGTACGGTCTGATCCAGCACGTTGTGTTCTTCAGGGCTGCTTTTGCGGTACGTCAGATGGCCTGAGTGATGCGAGCCGGCGACGAATTTCATGCAGCCGTTGCCAAGATCTGCATCGTCGATCGCCAACCAGACTGTCACCGCATGAGATGGTGTCAATGGCCAGTAGCTGGCATCCTGATGCCATGCTACCGCGCGACCGTCGCCCGGCATCTTGCAGAAGAAATGCGATCCCCAGGCGACGACGTCTTCGCCCAATAGATCGGCGACGCAGTCGATGATCCGCTTATTCGTAAGGATGTCGTAGACACCGCCATACTTCATGTGGGCGGTGCTGATCGAGTAACTGTTTCCGCCGGAAGCGATGGTCTTTTCGAGCAGCGTGTCGAAGTATTGCCGAATTGTCGCAATTTCATCGGTCGTATAGATGTCAATTGGTCGGATATATCCGCCGGCGTTGTAGCCTTCCACCTGTTCGCGTGAGAACGTTTTCGCGATGTCAGGGTTCGCAGCGTGAAACGTCAGATTCCGCTTGAACTCCTCAAGTTCGGTATCGGAGGGAGTTGCTTTGAAATGTTTTGCTGCAGACATGATCAAATTTGTTTCCCGTTGGAGTGCAGATTTCGCTTGCTGTACTTGATCAACCCCGTGTCCGGGTGCTAACGCCCCCCCCCAGCTCGCCGAAAGCGGTCTGTTGATTTAGTCACTCGGATCAAGTTTTCGTTTAACGGCAAGCCGCAGGCGACTGTTTCCATGAACGCCGACGCCTTCGGCTTGCCGTTAAACGATTAAATTAACAGACGCAAAGCGGCGGGCTGGAGTCTGTCTTTCAATGCTATTCGTTGAACACTTCTATTCGCGTTCAGTGCGAACGCGAACCTGCAGAGCCCCCAACATCTTAGTGATACGCTCTTCTTTGTCATTGATGAACAGAACGTTCTCCAGCACGATAGCGCGGCGTTCGTTGCTGGCGTGAATGATCAATCGCCCGGATCGCAGCAGCAGGTACTCGAACACATCATTGATCTCTTTGTCGATCCGCAGATTCGGAGCAGAGAAGCGTTCAAGATTGCTCAGAAACCCGTGATGATGCAGAAGTTCGTTGCCCTTCACTTCCCAGTAATCAAACCGTCGGCTCACCAGCACGCAGATGTACAGGAACAACATGAGTCCCGCGAAGATCAGGTAAAACGAGGCGTTGGCAGTGGGCTTGATTTTCAAAAGTGCATCGACGATCTGAGGAGCGAGCCATGGATTGAGCTTCAGCAGGAACCAGATCCCAATCACCATCGCGACGATCGCGAAGAACCAGGTGAGTGACGTTGTTCGCGGAAAGTCGAATGCAATCACAACTAGGTTCATACCCATGACCAGCAGAAAAATCCGGGCACAAACGTTGTGGTAGGTATGCAGGTTTTCTTCGGCATTGGAAGCGGGCTTTGCATTTTTGGCGCCGGGCTGATCGAGGACGGGCGCCGCATCGGTTGCAGAAGGTTCCGACGTGGTCGCAGTATCGACCTGAACCTCAGGTTCTTCTGATCCCGTTTCAGCGGACGGCGCTACGTTGTCATCTGCCTGCGTCTCGACTGCGGCTCGGGCGATTGAGGCTGGGGCCCGCATTTCTGCTAGGGCGCTGCGTTGCACCGCTGCCACGCGGATTTCTTCCTGAGGAATTCCGCCTTTGGCCCACATGAAGATGCCGCAGAACAGGGCCGTCAGCACGGTAGGATACAGGTACATGATTTTTGGATACGAAACCAGGTACACATGATCCGGTTTGTCATTCACAGTGGCCATTGCGGCTGGACCTGCATCGCTGGCTGGTGTATCCTGGCTCATGTATTCCGGCCCCAAAGTTGTCAGATAAAGTGGTTTGAAATGGACGGTATTCCGTCGCACAGGCGTTAGAGAATATATCTTTGATGACGGAATTTAGCCGCGCGCTGCCGGAGTTGCCAGGCTTCCGCACAATCGTCTGCCAATTTGCAGTTCGCTGAACGCGGTGAGTTCTTGGCCGGATTACGCTGAATTGCCATTTTCAGCGGTCAACACCACAGTTGCTTTCGTGTCGCATCGTGTTTAACGTTGTCGGTCTGACTCACCGCCACCCCAGAAAAAGGTGCCCGCCAATGAATCGTTCCACGTCTTCCAGCCCACAATCGACTCGTCGCAGCTTCCTGAAAACATCCGCAGTGGCCTCAGCCTCAGTTGCCGCAATCACACGCTCAGCCGCTGGTGCCTTGAATCCGGCGGACGACAAAATAGTCGTCGGCATCATGGGCGTCAGTCGTGGTTCCGTTCTGGCACAACAATTCGCGGCTGTTCCTGGGGTCGAAGTACGCTATCTGTGCGACATCGACAGTAAACGGCTGGCAGCGTTCCATGAATCGTTCTCGAAGGCCGTCGATTACGAAGTCAGGACAATTGGCGATTTTCGCAAAATGCTTGACGATCCGGAACTTGACGTCATGGTCTGTGCCGCTCCAAATCACTGGCACGCTCCCGCCAGCATTCTGGCCTGTACCGCTGGCAAACATGTTTATGTTGAAAAACCCTGCAGTCATAACGCTCGAGAGGGTGAACTGCTCATTGAATCCGCTCGAAAGAATCAACGTTGTGTGCAGATGGGCAATCAGCGTCGCAGTGGTGAAAAAATCATCGAAGCGATGAAGATACTTCGCGAAGGACAGATCGGTACCGTTTACTACAGTCGAAGCTGGTATGCTGCGAATCGAGGGCCGATTGGCACGGGCACTCCGGCGGATGTTCCGCCGAATATCGATTACGAACTCTGGCAGGGACCGGCGCCGCGGCAGCCTTACACTTCAAACCGCCTGCACTACAACTGGCACTGGGCATGGAACTACGGCAACGGTGAACTCGGCAACAACGGCATCCATTCCATCGATCTGTCGCGCTGGGGACTGCAGGTGGATTATCCGATTCGCGTCGTGTCATCTGGCGGCCGCTACTGCTTTGACGATGATCAGCAGACAGCCGATACGCAAGTCGTGTCGTTTGAATTCGAAGGCAAGAAGCAGATCGTCTGGGAATGCCTGAGCTGCAATCGTTACGGCGCAGACGGGTCGGGCTTTGGCGCGACGTTTCATGGTGACAAAGGCACGCTGCGGCTGAACGAATGGGGTTACACGATCTTCGACGAGAAAGCCAAAGAGGTGACCACCGTGCACGGCACCGATGGCCTGACATCCCATATCGAAAACTTTATCGATGCCGTCCGTAATAATGATCCAAAGCGGCTGCATTCGGAGATCGAAGAAGGCCACAAATCGACACTGCTCTGTCATCTGGGCAATATTGCGCACCGCACTGGTGATTCACTTCGCTGCAATCCCGCCAACGGTCATGTGCTGGAGAACGAATCTGCGATTAGACTGTGGCTGGGCGAGTACGCACCCGGCTGGGAACCAAAGGTGTGATACTTTTTCTCCCTGTGCTTTATACGCATCCATTTGCCGTTAAGGGCAGTCGCAGGTTTGCATATGAGATCAACTCTTAATGGAACAAACGGACGACTTTTCGGCAAACGTTGCGAGAAATAGCAACAACGATTTCAGAGTGGATTGAACGACTGCTTCGGCTGGGATAGATTCGCAGTCGAATTGTGCAACACCGTGGATGGGATTCTCTGAGAGGACTCTGGGCTCAATGCTACTGTCCGAAATTCTTGCGAGCGGCCCTTGGGGCGAACGGCATTTGCTGGGGCTGGAACATCTTTCCGCCGATCAGCTCACCACTGTGCTTGATCTGGCGGCATACTACGACAGGATCACCAATGGCGGTACTCAGCGACTGAATGTGCTTAAGGGCATTGTCGTTGCCAACCTGTTCTTCGAGAACTCCACGCGAACACGCACCAGTTTCAGCTTGGCAGCGCGTCGTCTGGGTGCCGATACGGTAGATTTTACGGCCAGTTCCAGCAGCCTGTCGAAGGGCGAAACATTCATCGACACGGCTCAAACTATCGAAGCGATGGGCATCGATTTGGTTGTGTGTCGTCACCGAACGCCAGGTGCTCCACATTTGCTGGCGCGGAATCTAAAAGCAGGGGTGCTTAATGCCGGCGACGGAACGCACGAACATCCGACGCAGGGGTTGCTGGATATCTATACGATCCGGAAGCAACGCGGACGGATCGCGGGGCTCACAGTGGCGCTGGTGGGAGACATTCGGCACAGCCGTGTGGCACGTTCGAATATTCATGGACTTAAAGCACTCGGGGCCCGCGTGATTGTCTGTGGTCCTGCAACCTTGATTCCCAGCGATATTACGCGACTTGGCGTCGAAGTCGCGTACAACTTGGATGAGATTCTGCCGGAAGTCGATTGTGTCAATCTGTTGCGAGTGCAGTTTGAACGTCAGCGCGGAGCGTTTTTTCCTTCAATCGCAGAATACGCTCATTTGTTCGGAATGAATGGTGATCGCATTCGCCGGGCTCGGGAGAACTTGATGGTGCTGGCTCCTGGCCCGATCAATCGCGGTGTTGAATTGACGCCGGAAGTTGCCGACGGACCAAATTCCCTGATCCTGAATCAGGTAACGAATGGCCTTCTGATTCGCATGGCCTGTCTGACGCTGCTGGCGCAGGAACGCCGCAATAATCAGGAGGCAAGTTGATGAGCTCTCTGCTGATTTCCGGCGGACGTGTCATCGATCCGGCAAGCAATCTGGATGCCGTGGCGGATGTGCTGATCCAGGCCGGAAGAATTGCCGCCGTGACAATTCGCGGAACGCACGTTGAAACGAGTAATATTTCTGGCGGAACGCGCACAATAGATGCGGCGGGATTGATTGTCTGTCCTGGATTCATCGATACGCATGTTTCGCTGCGGGAACCAGGTTTCGAAGAAGACGAATGCACGGCGACCGGAACCGCAGCCGCGCTGGCTGGCGGATTCACGACCATCGCGGCTCAGTCCGACACTCATCCGGCTGTGGATAATCGAGCCGCCGCAGAATTTATCCGCCTGCAGGCAGATCGGGCTCGCAACTGTCGAGTCTATCCGCTGGGAGCGGTGACCAAGGAGAGCAAAGGCGAAGAACTCGCGGAAATCGGGCAGTTAGTGCAGGGGGGGGCGGTTGGGTTTTCGGACGCCAAGCGGCCTGTGGCAAATTCGGAAGTCATGCGTCGGGCCCTTGAATACACTCGGATGTTCAATCGTCCGATTCTGCACTTCGCGATGGTGCCGGAACTGTCAGATGGCGGTGTGATGCACGAAGGATTTGAGGCGACTCGTCTCGGCTTTCGAGGAATTCCGGCCGCAGCGCAGGACATTATGACGGGGCGTGATATTGCGCTTGCGGAGCTTACGGGCGGGCGGATTCATCTGATGTGTGTCACAACCATTGACGCGGTGGAACGCATTCGCAAGGCGAAATCGCGTGGCATCGCGGTAACGGCTGACGTCACGCCGCATCACCTGCTTCTGACTGATAAAGTCATGGCTTCATTTGAAACGATGTACAAGTGCAATCCGCCGCTGCGTTCGCAGGATCATGTGGATGCTCTGATCGCCGGATTACAGGATGGAACATTGTCAGCAATATCGTCTGATCATCAGCCATTGGCACTGGAAAAAAAACAGGTTGATCTGGACACGGCACCGTTCGGAATCTGCGGAATTGAAACACTGCTGCCGGTGTGCATTCGAGCGTTGATTGAGCCTGGCCATCTGACGTGGTTGCAGCTGATCGCGCGTCTGACGACTGGACCAGCGGCAATTCTGGATTTGCAACACGGCACATTGTCCGTGGGCCAACCCGCCGACGTCACGCTGATTAATCCTGAGAAAGCGTGGACCGTCCGCGCGAATGAGTTCCGTTCCCGCAGCCGTAACACTCCATTCGACGGTGCTGAATTTACAGGCAAAGTTGTAACAACAATCGTTGATGGCGAAATACGATTCCAACACGATCGATGACGGATTTTCGATTTCCGATTTGAGATCTCAAATTACCCGGATACTTCCCGCTCTTTACTCCCGACACTGAATCAATGGCAATCACACAATCCGTACTGATCGAAGTCAAACACACCAAAGGCAAAGGGCGTGGTGTGTTCGCGCGGACTTTGATTCCGGAGGGCATGGTCTTTGAACGAGTCCCCTTGCTGGTGATTCCCGCGAAGGAGATTCTGGATTGCGATCACGGCAAGATGCTGCTCGGCTACATCTTCGAATACAAGAAACAGGTGGCGCTCGCGCTGGGATATGGTTCGCTGTACAACCATTCGTACAATCCCAATGCGAGGTACGATGACGCTGGTCGACAGATCAAGGAGTTTAGCGCCTTGCGTGATATTCATCCGGGCGAAGAAATTACGATCAATTACAACGGTGCTGAAGACATTATGGACCCGGTTGAGTTTCCGGTACTGGATTGAATTGCTGCAGGACGGACTAGGCGAAGCGCCGTTCCGGCAGGTTGGCCAGGCGCCGGAACTACGCTCCAGATGGTCCAGCCTACCCCAAAACTAAGTCTTAACGAGGCACTCCTCGCCGCTTGTCTCACCCTACGTTTTTTTTCGACTCCGGAGTCCTGCGGATGCCTCTCAGTTTGCCAACACGATCCGTCTCGCTCTTGGTCTGCCTCTTGACTACAGCCGCAACGTCCCACGCTCAGCCACCGGCTGAAGATCAATTCGCACTGGGTGTTCGAACTACGGAATCTCTCAGCCCCGAGGACGAACAGGCAACGTTTGTCGTACCGGATGGTTTTCGCGTGGAACTGGTTGCTTCGGAGCCGGACATCGCAAAACCTATGAATCTGGCGTTCGACGCCAAAGGCCGATTGTGGGTCAGCAGTTCGCTGGAATATCCCTTTGCGGCTGCGGCTGACGTGACGCCTCGCGACACCATCAGCATTCTGGAAGACAGGAACGGCGATGGCAAAGCGGATAATGTGACGGTGTTTGCCGACAAGCTGAACATTCCGATCGGACTTCTCCCGTATGGTGATGGAGTCATTTGTTTCAGCATTCCTAACATCTGGTTTTTGCACGACAAAGACGGCGACGGCAAATGCGATGAACGCGAAGTGCTGTACGGTCCGTTCGATACGACTCGTGACACGCACGGAATGTGCAACGCTTTCCGACGCAGCGATGATGGCTGGATCTATGCGTGCCACGGCTTCAACAATCGTTCCGATGTCGCAGGCCAAGATGGGCATCGCGTCCAGATGTCGTCAGGCAATACGTTTCGTTTTCGTCCGGACGGTTCACGAATTGAGTTGTATACTCAGGGGCAAGTGAATCCTTTCGGCATGGCGATCGACCGGTTTGATGATATCTATACGGCCGACTGCCATACAAAACCCGTCACGCTGCTTCTGCCGGGCGGATGCTATGACAGTTTCGGCAGGCCACACGATGGACTTGGCTACGTGCCTGGCGTGATGGAACACCTGCATGGTTCCACGGCCATCGCCGCGATTGCTCTGGGAGCAGACACCCTGTTCCCGGCCGAATACTTTGACAGCACATTCGACGGCAACGTCATGACGTCGCGTGTCAACCAGAATACACTTCAGCGAACTGGATCAAGCGTTCGAGCAATTGAGCAGCCTGATCTGGTCAGCAGTCGTGATCCGTGGTTTCGCCCGGTGGACATTGTCGCTGGACCTGACGGTGCCCTCTACGTTGCCGACTTTTACAACCGAATCATCGGTCATTATGAAGTGGACCTGCAGCATCCTGGTCGCGACCGATTTCGGGGTCGCATCTGGCGAGTCACGTACGCTGATGCTCGGAAGCCACAGCAAAGGTCCGCAGGCTACGGTGCGAATCTGACAACCTTTTCGGTGCCGCAACTGCTGGATGTGATTCGGGACAGCCCCACAATGCAGAAATATCTGGCTCGCGACGTCATCACCGATATGTCAGGACCAGAAGTCACTGCGGTTCTGAAACAATATGCCGAGGACTCCAACGTCACGCTGCGGCGCTATGTGCTGCGACTCCTTGCCCAAAGGAATGTGCTGACGACGCACAACTTTTCTGCTGCGATACGCGATCCCGATGAGCTTGTCCGCGTTCATGCGTTTCGAGCTCTGCGAGAAGTCTCCGTGGATGCAATGAGCGACGCAGAATCGTCCACTTTGCTGCAACACGGCTTCGGCGACCTGTCGCCAATGGTGCGACGCGCGGCCGTAGCGGCGTCCTCGCGGCATCTTTCCAGCACGCTGACAGGGCCTCTGATGAGAATGCTGCATACGACCGATCTGGCCGACGTCCATCTGCGTCATTCAATTCGCATCGCGTTGCGGGACCATCTCCTGAACGAAGACTGGTTTCGCGACCTCGCATCGCGTTCGCCTCTTGCGATGGATCGTCTTGCCCTCGCGGACATCAGCCTCGCGTTGAAGACTCCTGCCGCTGCGGAGTACATCGCAGCTCACGTCGAATGTCTGGGAACCACTCAGCCTGATAAGCTGGCTGATTATCTGCAGTTTGCCGCTGCGTATGTGTCGCCTGATGCCGCCTCGAACGTGGTGGCCAAGGTTCGCGACCGATTTTCAGGTGATCAGGCGTTGCAGCTGCGATTGCTCAATTCCATGCGGCAGGGATTCGCACAACGGGGTCAAAAGCCGCCGCAGGCCGTGCGTGATTGGGCGCTCGACACGGCATTGACGCTGCTGCAGATGAAGTCGCCGGACGATTTGGATGTACTCGCATCCAAGCCCGCGTTTGGATGGTCGTATGCGCCAAATCCGGATTTTCCAAATCCCAGCAACTGTTGGGGCATTACGATCTCCAGAAGGTCGGCGGACGGAGTCGTCGGTGCGCCGCTCTTGAGTAGTATTGAACAGGGTGAGCAGCGAACGGGCCTGTATCGTTCAGACAGTTTTACGGCTCCGGACAGTCTGAGTTTCTACGTTGCAGGACATGACGGGTTTCCGGACAAGCCCCTCAAGAAGGTAAATTTCGTTCGATTGCGAGATGCCGCCACGGGAGAAATCCTGAAGGAAGCTTCGCCGCCCCGCAATGACGTGGCTCAAGAGGTGAAATGGCCAACCGCAGAATTCCGAGGACGCAACGTCTTCGTGGAACTCGTCGATGGCGATGCCGCGACTGCCTACGCCTGGCTCGCAGTCGGTCGGTTTTCTGATGAGAGACTTAATCCATCCGATACTCAGTTGCAGCGAGTTCAAGCTGCTGCGATCATCGGAGACTTCGCGATTGACGAACTGCGACCCGCGATCATCCGGTTAATAAATAATCCTGAGCAGCCTCGTGCAACCCGCGCAATCTTTGCCGCCGCGATATTGAAACTGCGATCAGATTCGCGTCTTGCCGCCGCAGCATTAGTGCCATCGATCGCAGGAGTCACCGACGGATTAGTCAACGACGCGATGAACGCCATCGCGAATGATCAGCCTGACTTGGCAGGGCCGATCCTTGAGTCCGTCTTTCAGGCTGCGACGTCGTCAGAACAACTGACGCTGGCGGAAGAACTTTCCGCAGACGCGATCGGCGCAGATATGCTGTTGAGCCTGATGGAATCAGGAAAAGCATCGGCCCGCCTGTTATTGAAGCCGACGGTGCGACAACGTCTTGAAGCCATTGCCACTCACGAAGTTATGCAGCGAGCGAAACCACTCACCGAGAATCTTCCAGGCGAAGACGCCGTCATGGAACAACTCATCGCCGCCCGCCGAAATGCGGTCAACGCGGCATCCGGAGATGCGTCGTCCGGAAAAGAATTGTTCAAAAAAAGTTGCCTCATTTGCCATCAGATTGCCGGTGATGGGAAGCAGGTCGGTCCCAATCTGGATGGCATCGGCAATCGGGGACTTGATCGAATTCTGGAAGACGTACTAGCGCCAAATCGAAATGTAGATGTCGCATTTCGATCCACAACCGTCGTGACGAATGAAGGCAAGGCCTACAGTGGACTGTTGAAGGAACTGGCAGGAAACCGCGTCAGCATTATCGATAGTCAGGCAAAGGAGACCATTTTGCAGACCGATGCAATCGAAGAACGCCGGGCCGCGACAACTTCCCCGATGCCATTTAACGTGGGCGAAGCATTTTCTGAGTCCCAGCTTCGCGATCTGGTCACGTACCTGTTGCAGCAACGCAGAAGGTAGAAATGATGATGCTTACGTCTCCATTTTTCTGCCCATCGCTCTTAGCGAATCCCCGACGTTCCCAGATTTGATCGAGGGAATCCTGCTGAACTCTGCGGGGGAGTTTTTCACCGGGACAAGGAAATCTGTAAAACGGGCGATTGACACTTTGCGAAACTTTGAAAAACGTCTAAAAGCTAAATCCTGAAGCGGAAAGACAGCCGTTTTCATGGATAACAGGCGATATTAAATACATCGGTCGAGGGTAACTCGACGTGTCTCAAGCTGCGTTTCGGATGTAATTCATGGACGGCGTTCAGGGGCAAACACTACCGGAGTATGATGCCGAAGCTTCAAGGCGGAATGAGCCGTGCGATCCGCACTCGTTTTCTCTTCCCAACGATGCATTGCCGGGCGTTCCGCAATTCCAGCCTGCACGTGGTCTATCAAGTCCTCACGTACAGACGGCATGGGCGTGGTTTTTTCCCAGTCTTCTTCCGCTCGCCGGTACCATCGAGCGCCGGCTTCGACTGGACGACGGCGATCTGGTCGTGATGCATGACGATTGTCCTCAGGGCTGGCGACGCGGAGATCACGTTGTTCTGATGCTCCACGGATTAGGCGGATCTCATCGCAGTGGCTACATGGTGCGTCTGGCGGCGAGGCTTCAGCAACGCTGCGTACGATCGTTTCGGATGGATCATCGTGGCTGCGGTGCTGGTACCAGCCTCGCAAAGTACCCGTATCACGCAGGACGAGTGGAAGACCTAGCGGCGGCCGTTCACATGATCGAACGGCTGTGTCCTGGGTCTCCGATTTCTCTCGCTGGATTTTCGCTCAGTGGAAACCTGCTGCTGCGATATCTGGGTGAACTTGGTGCCAGTGTGCCGTTGAGTCTGTTTCGCGCTGTGGCCGTGTGTCCGCCGATTGATCTGCAGCACTGTTCGTCAATGCTGAATGCGTCCCGCATGGGGCAGCGGTATGATTTGTATTTTGCCCGAATGCTGGTCCGACAACTCTCGAACTCAACACAATGGCGAGAAGACGTACCATTGGCCAGCGTTCTTCGCCAGCCGCGTCGATTGTACGACTTTGATGAACTCTACACAGCACCGGCGTCCGGGTTTGAGTCAGCCGACCATTATTACGATCGAGCGTCTTCAAAGCCGTTGATCAGTCAGATTCGAGTCCACACGACGATTCTTGCGGCGAAAGACGACCCTGTTGTAAGCACGCAAGCGTTTCGAGGACTGCAGCTGCCGCCAAATGTCACGATGTGCCTGACGCAGCATGGCGGTCATCTTGGTTTCGTCGGTCGCAGCGGTGTTGACCCCGACCGCCGCTGGATGGACTGGCGTCTGCTTGACTGGTTGCTGAATTGACCATCATCACGTTCGAAAGCAGACCATGTCATTTCCCCGCGTTTCCACGTTCAAAACGCCGCATCAGTTTCAGCAGCGTCTTCATGATCTGAAACTGGACTTACCATTTGACGAAACGTTGGAAGTTGGCGATCGGGCTCCACTCGCTCAACCGCTTAATTCGGTCTGCGGGAAAATCGGCAATCGCTGGTGCATCCTGCCGATGGAAGGCTGGGACGGGACAACGGACGGTCGTCCGACAGACTTGACCCGTCGTCGCTGGAAAAATTTTGGACTCAGCGGAGCGAAACTTATCTGGGGCGGCGAAGCGGTTGCCGTACGCCCGGACGGTCGAGCGAACCCCAATCAGCTTCTGATCAACGCGAACACAGTAGGCGACCTGGAAGCGTTGCGAAACATCCTTGAGCAGGCTCATCAGGAACACGTGGGCAGCACCGACGATCTGCTGATTGGTTTGCAACTGACACATTCCGGCCGCTTCGCCAGGCCGAACGACAAGAAACGACTTGAGCCACTGATTGCTTATCACCATCCGATTCTTGACGCAAAGTTCGGCGTCACAAGCAGCGACGTATTGTTGTCAGACGATGTCATCAAGCGTCTGATCGATGAATTTGTTGATGCCTGTCGCTTGGCTCAGAAGGCCGGTTTTCGATGGGTCGATATCAAGCATTGTCACGGCTATCTGGGACATGAGTTTCTATCGGGATTTGATCGTATCGGTGAGTTTGGTGGCAGTTTTGAAAACCGAACGCGGTTTCTGAGAGAGATCGTCGCTGGTATTCGGGCGGAAGTACCGGGACTGGGCATCGGAGTACGGCTGAGTATCTTTGATTTCGTTCCGTTTCAGCCGGGTTCGACGGACGATCGCGCTGGAGTGCCGTTGCTGTCATCCGACTATCATTATGCATTTGGTGGTGACGGTACCGGTCTGGGAATCAATCTGGACGAACCACGGCAGTTTCTGGAATTGCTGCGTTCACTAGAAATCGATCTCATTTGTTCGACGTGCGGAAGTCCTTACTACAATCCGCATATCCAGCGACCTGCGTTGTTTCCTCCATGTGACGGTTATCAGCCACCAGAAGATCCGCTTGTGGGGGTGCATCGACAGATTGCCGCGACTGCGGAACTCAAACGCCGCGTGCCGGAAATGATCGTCGTCGGGTCTGGCTACTCGTACCTTCAGGAGTGGTTGCCGCATGTAGGTCAGGCGGTCGTGCGACTCAAAATGGTCGATAGTATTGGACTTGGCCGCATGGTGCTGTCGTATCCTGACCTGCCTGCAGACGTGGCATCTGGCCGCACGATGACCCGCAAAAAAATCTGCCGCACGTTCAGCGACTGCACAACCGCCCCCAGAAACGGCATGGTCTCCGGCTGCTATCCGCTCGATCCTTTCTACAAAGCCAGACCGGAGCGGGACGAATTGAAGAGGCTCAATGAAACATCTCGCACGGAACTTCCGCGCCGTTTTCCCTGAGTGAAGAGAAAATGGAATCCGTGTGACACCCGGAAGGTGGAACGTCATCATATTCGCACAAATTGAGTAGAAACCTGACCAAATCATCCAAAGAAAAAAACTGCAATGTCCAAATCCCTCAGGAAGAGCTTGTCACATTTTGCACGTCCGGAACCTGCCGGGTGGCTTGCCGATATAGATCAGGAGATTCATCGTCATTTGAATTTCACGCTTGGGCACCACGATTCTCATGTGGACCCTCATTATCTTTATCGAGCGCTCGCAATCGCCGTTCGGGATCGTCTGGTCGCCCATTGGAAGATGACGCACGAAAAGATCACGCACTGTGGCAGAAAGCGCGTCTATTATCTGTCGCTCGAGTTTCTGGTCGGACGCTCGCTGACCAATGCTGTTCTGAATCTGGATCTGGAAGACTCTGTGCGTGATGCGCTGAAAAATTTCAGCATCAGTCTCGAGGAGACTGCGGAACTGGAGCCCGACGCTGGTCTTGGCAACGGTGGGCTTGGGCGACTGGCAGCGTGTTTCCTGGACAGTTGTGCCAATTTGCAGTTACCGGTCGTTGGCTACGGCATCCGCTACGAATACGGGATGTTCAATCAGCACGTCGAAAATGGACGACAGGTTGAAGATCCGGATCATTGGCTGAGAGATGGCAATCCCTGGGAACTTGAGCGTCCCGAAGACACTCGACGAGTTAATTTTTACGGACATTCAGAGTATTTCGTCGATAGCGACGGAAAACCCGGCGCGCGTTGGGCAAATACGCAGGACGTTCTGGCGGTGCCGTATGACATGCCGATTCCGGGACACAGGAACGAAACGGTCAATACGCTGCGACTCTGGCGCGCATCGGCGACCGATGAATTCAATCTCGCAGAATTCAATGCTGGCGGCTATTCGGAGGCGGTCGCAGAAAAGAATCTCGCTGAACAGATTTCGATGGTGCTTTATCCAAACGACGCTAGCGAAAATGGAAAAGAGCTGCGCTTGAAACAACAGTACTTTCTCGTCTCTGCCAGCCTGCAGGATGTGATGAGCGAATGGATCTCCATTTATGGAAACGATTTCAGTGAGTTCGGAGAGTACAATTGTTTTCAACTGAACGACACTCATCCGGCCTGTGCCGTCCCGGAACTCATGCGTCTGTTGATGGATGAACAGGGATTCGAATGGAATGATGCCTGGAAAATTACGTCACAATGTATGGCGTACACAAACCATACATTGCTGCCCGAGGCACTGGAACGCTGGTCGGTTTCACTGTTCAGTCGCCTGTTACCACGCCTGATGGACATTATCCGCGAGATAGACAGACAGTTCAAAGTGCAGCTTGCACAACTTTGGCCGGACGATGTGGCAATCAGGGATCGCATGTCGCTGATTGAAAGTGGCGATCATCCGCATGTCCGTATGGCGTACCTTGCGATAGTCGGCAGCTTTTCTGTCAACGGAGTCGCCGGACTGCACACAAAGTTGCTGAAGTCGGGTCTGTTCGCGGATTTTTACAAACTGTGGCCGGAAAGATTCAATAACAAGACAAACGGTGTCACTCAACGGCGATGGTTGAGTCACTGTAATCCGGGTCTGCGAAATCTGGTCAACGAGACGATCGGCACGGACTGGCAGATGGATCTCGAAAAGATCTCTCAACTAGCAACCTATGCCGAAGATGCGGCGTTCCGCGACCGCTGGCAGGCCGTCAAGCAGGCGAATAAACAGGCCCTAATCGCGTACATCAACGAACGCACAGGTGTGCGGTTTGACCAGCATGCACTCTTTGACGTTCAGGTGAAGCGAATCCACGAATACAAGCGACAGTTACTGAATGTCCTGCATGTGATTCACCTCTACGACAGAATTCTTCGCGGCGACACAGCCGGGATGGTTCCGCGTTGCGTCTTGATCGGTGGTAAGGCGGCCCCCGGTTATCATGTCGCGAAACTGATTGTCAAACTGGTCAACGATGTGGCTGCGGTAGTGAACTCCGAAACGAAAGCTCACCGACTGCTGAAGTTGGTGTTCCTGCCAAATTATCGTGTGTCTGCGATGGAGGTCATTTGTCCGGCCACGGAACTCTCCGAACAGATTTCGACAGCTGGAAAAGAAGCCTCCGGAACCGGCAACATGAAGTTCATGATGAACGGAGCCCTAACAATTGGAACGCTGGACGGGGCAAACATTGAAATTCGCGAACAAGTCGGAGACGGAAACTTTTTCCTGTTCGGACTGACGGCTGATGGCGTGGCGGACACACGACAAAGTTACGATCCGAATTCCATCATTGCGCAGGATGAAGATATGCAGCGTGTGATGAGTCTGCTGGAAGGCGGGCATTTCAATCGGTCGGAACCTGGCATTTTTAATCTGCTCACTTCAGGACTACGGAGCGGGCACGATCCGTGGTTGACGATCGCCGACTTCCGCAGTTACATCGATGCTCAGAAAAGAGTCAACGAAGTTTACAAAGATCAGGCGGAATGGAATCGCATGAGTATTTTGAACACTGCTGCCAGCGGCTGGTTTTCAAGCGATCGCACGATTCAGCAGTACGCCGATGAGATCTGGAAAGTGAAGCCCGTGATTTCTCGCGATGAGATGCGATGAACGGTTCGTTGCTTGACATGGACGTCCTCGCTGGCCTGCGGTTTGAATGCCGGAGTTTAGGAATGTCAGGCAGGCGCGGATAGCGAAAAGGACGTTTCGCTGCCGCTTCAGCAACTCAGGATCGTTCGAGAAATAAGTGGCGCAGGCTTCCAGCCTGCGAGTTCTTCTCCGACAGGCTGGAAGCCTGTCCCACTTCTGAACTGACATCGTTGCTGACATCAGATAAGATCCTGAGCCTGTGTCCGTAACGAAGCCACTGTTTCCCGTCAAAGTGATGGAATGCCGGTCGAAAATCCAGAAGATGTCGTCGCTCAGGGCACCAACTCCGTGGGAGTTGTCAGCACCCAATCCGTGCAACTATTTGAACCGCCGAATCCGCTGCAATTTGCCAGCGGTCAGGAATTGGGACCGATCACGGTTGCCTACGAAACCTACGGTGCGCTCAATGCCGATGCGAGCAACGCAATCTTTGTCTGTCACGCGCTGACCGGTGACGCTCATGCCGCCGGCATGCATTCCAGTGACGACCGCAAACCGGGCTGGTGGGACGGTTTTATCGGGCCAGGCATGGGCCTTGATACGAACAAATATTTCATCATCTGCGCCAATGTGCTCGGCGGCTGTCAGGGAACAACAGGTCCAGGTTCAATCAATCCATCCACAGGCAAACGCCATTGTCTCAGTTTCCCCTTCCTGACGATTCGCGACGTCGTTGCTGTTCACGCCGAACTGGTTCGACATCTTGGGATCAGGCAGTTACTGGGTGTCATCGGCGGCAGTCTCGGAGGAATGCAGGTCTTGGAATGGGCCGTGCGTTTTCCGGAACAGGTCAAAGCTGCCATCGTACTGGCATCCGCACCAAAACTGTCAGCTCAGGGAATTGCGTTCAACGCAGTCGGTCGTCGAGCTATCTATGCCGACCTGGGATTCCTCAACGGCGAATACTACGATTCCGAAGGCCCGCGCTACGGCCTTGCGCTGGCTCGCATGGTGGCACATATTACGTATCTTTCGGAAGATTCGATTGAGCTGAAATTTGGCCGTCGCTTACAGGACACCGATCGTTTCGCATTCAGCATGCAGAAGGAAACCGAATTCCAGATTGAAAGTTATCTGCATTATCAGGGCAAGCGATTCGTGCAGCGTTTCGATGCCAACAGCTATCTGTATCTGACGCGAATGATGGATTATTACGATCTGTCCGACGGTTTCGTGTCTCTGGCCGATGCGTTGAGTCAGGCTCAGGCGCGCTTTCTGGTGGCATCGTACGACACGGACTGGTTATTTCCGACCAGTCAAAGTCGCGAACTGGTTTCGGAACTGCTTCGAGTTCGCAAACATGTTTCGTTTGTGGAACTGCCATGTCCCTACGGCCACGATTCGTTTCTGATCGACCTTGAACCCCTGGCCAGAATGGTCGGACCATTTCTGGACCGGACGTTCGAGGCGTAGTTTGTGTTTCGACAGCCGGCGATCGCTGACGACGGTCAAATCCACATAATGACTGGCACGAGAAATCCCGCGGCGCGGCTGCCCGTTACTGCTGCCAATTTTGTGTGCCAAATGCATGTCTTTGCTTCCAGGCCTTCCACTTGTGCATCACAGTTGAGTCTTGCATATCTCGTCAGGCGCTGGCCTCAACTGCTGTCTTCGACATTCATAGAGTACGATTCCGGCTGCGACGGCTGCATTGAGCGATTTGACGCCACCGAGCATCGGGATGGCGACATGTGTGTCGCAAAGTGCCAGTAATTCCGACGCAACGCCCGACGCTTCACTGCCGATCAGCACGACAGTCGGTCGCACCAAATCGACGTTCCACAGCCTCGTCGCCGATTTCTCCAACGCCGCGATGATCTGAAACTCGGCCTGTTTCAGCTGCGCAACGGCCTCTGTTAGCTGCGGGACGCGAAAGATGCGTTGATGATTGACCGCACCTGCGGACGACCTGGCTACATGGGGCGTAATGGCAGATTGATAACGGTCGCCAATCACAATGCCATTCAGATTCATCGCATCGCAACACCGCAGGATGGCCCCAAAATTGTGTGCGTCCTGAATACGATCGCAGACCACGAATAAAGGAGGCAGCACTGGTGAATTGGATGTTGCGGAATTCGATACAGCATCCCGAGATGCTGTGCGGGCTGTAAGCAGCAGCGACTGGGAATCTTCGCAGGGAAATTCTCCCATGCGCGCCAGAAATCCCTGATGCTCGTAAGTCTGACTTAGTTGCGTCAGCCGGTCTGAGTCCACAAGTTTCGGCGCGATATCAAGTGGCTCGGACAAACGGTCAACTTCAGCAAGGTCGGACTCAGGCTGATTCAGATCGACGAACAACTCGACAATCGGCCACCGCCCCGCTCTCAGAGTTTCAATCACGGCATGTCGGCCCCAGAGCCAGCTTCTCTGGTGACTCCCGGCAAGGCTCGAGGACGATCGTCGTTTTTGTGATGTCATGCTGCGAGTTTAGCAAAATGCCAACAGTAAAATTCCTCAAATCGGCGACGGGACGTTGAAAAGCCGCGGGATTGTTCTGGATTCTGCAAGTAATACTGCCTCCCGATTGACATAGAACCTCTACCCACAATAATCTCGGATTCGGGGAGGCCATGAATGTCGCTCCCGAATTGGCATTTGTTAGGATTTTTGTTCTTGCTTGCAATTAAAAAAACGATTCCGCTCTACCTGCACGAAGAAGAACGTGAGGGTCTGCGCGCGGCAGGCAGATTCAATGCGCAATTGATGGATTTCCTGCGAGGTCACATCAAAGCCGGCATGAGCACGGTTCAGCTCGACAAGCTGGCTCATCAATACACACTGGACCACGGACACACACCGGCCTGTCTGGGATATTTGGGATATCCAAGGACGATTTGTACAAGCATTAATGAAGTCGTCTGTCACGGCATTCCGAATACTCGTCCGCTGAAAGACGGCGACATCGTCAATGTGGACATCACAACGATCGTCAATGGTTGGTACGGCGACCAGTCGGAAACATTCATGATCGGCCCTGTTAGTAACAGCGCCAAGCGTCTGGTGCAGGCAACGTTCGACGCACTGTTTGTCGGGATTCGTGCATCCCGACGAGGTGGCACGGTGACGGAAATTGGCCGAGCCATTCAGTCGTTTTCCACAAAGGCGGGATACTCAGTCGTGCGTGAATATCAGGGACACGGCATCGGTCGCGATTTTCATCAAGAACCAGGTGTGCCGCACTATCCAGTTCTCACGTCTAATCGCGATCTACTTAAAGCGGGAACCTGCTTCACCATTGAACCGATGCTCAACATAGGTTCATGGAAGACGCGGGTCGATACCAAGGACAAATGGACGGTCCGCACCATAGACGGCGCATTGTCGGCACAATTTGAACATACGGTTCTGATGACGGAATCGGGACCGGAAATCCTGACCCTCACCCAAGACGGACCAAAGGAAGGTCATCAGTTCTGAGTGGCGGGGATCATGCGTCCTCTATGCCTGTACCTTGTGGCAACGCTTGCAGCGCACAGCGGCTCGGACGATCTTGCCGCATTTGGCACAGCGTTTTGACTTCTTGGCTAGTTTTGCTTTGGTTTGCGGTCGGTACACCATCTTATCGCTCCGGTGAGTTGGTTTCTGAATCGTGGAAAGCCGCAGACTGTAGTCTTGTCGATTGGTTTCGACAATCGTATCTTTGCGCTGAGAACGCTGGACGTCTATGTCCGTCATGGCGATGAGCGGGTCATTGCCCTGCGTCCGTGTCACCACGAAACGGGTTAAAGTGGACGTATTCCCAGTGGCGGTAGAGCTCACTGGAACGCACGAGTTGATCGTGGACGCCATCGACGGCAATTTTCCCTTCGTGAATCAGTACGATCCGTGAGCACTTCTTTACAGTTGACAATCGTGTCGGCAGAAAGATCACCGTACGATTTCCTGAGATTCGCTGGTAGGCATCATCCAGCATTGCCTTGGTCGCCGCGCTCAGCATAGTGTTTGGTTCTTCGATCACCAGCAACGCTGGCTGACGTACGATTGCACGCGCAAGGCTCAATCGAAACATCTGTCCGCGATCCAGCGCGACGCCGTGCTCACCGAGCACTGTTTCGTAGCCCTTGGGGAGCGTTCGCACAAAGTGATCGGCATGCACCAGCTTCGCTGCATCAAGCGCCTGCTGACGAGTAATATCGGTCTGGCCGCAGGTGATATTTGCCAGCACGGTGGCGTTGAAAACAGGGTCGTTGCCACCGACCATGATGGCTTCGGCTCGGAGTGATTCCAGTGTCGCAACACGAATATTGCGACCATCAATTAGAATCTGGCCCTGATCCGGATCAATGAACCGTGGGATCATACTGGCGACGGCAAACGCCGATTCACGTTGCAGAGACAACAACGCCAGTGTTTCACCAGAACCGACGCGAAGGTCCAGCCCTCGGATCAAACCCGGATTCTGAACGGGCGAAAACACGACCTGATCAAACACCAGACTCCGCGACATCGGTTCCAGAAAACTGGCCCCCGGAGCCTGACTCACCAGTGGCACGCGATTGATGAACGAGCTGACTTCTGCGGCACGAATATTTCCTTCAACCTTCAGTGCCTGCACGTCTTCAAACTGGCCAATGGCCACGGACAGGAAGTACAGGCATCCCACGATCAGCAGACCTGCCGATACGCCGATTGATCCGTCCCGCACGATATGCATCACCAGAAAAACGGCAGGCACCGTAACCAGCAGCAACAGTAAAACACGACGTAACCAGACACCAAGAATTTGTTGCTTCAACACAGGACGGCAGCGTTCACGATACTGGATCAGATTTTTCAGAAACTGTTCCTGCTCCGCCTGCTCCATGCCGAAACCAGTCACAATGCGGGTCTTTCTTAATCCTTCTGCCATCCGCGCAAGACCTCGAGTCACCTGTTCGGACAACAACTGCAACGACGAATCGCTCCGCTGTGTTTCAAAGCGAATCGCGAATCGGATCAGCAGTAGAGGAACGAGCGTCTCCAAAGCCACACGCCATTGAGTCAGCATCGCCACGATCGCAAGTACCAGCACGTCTGCTGCCGTCGTCAATACGGCGCCTCCCCAGCGACTGCCGGCGGTCTCAAGGAATACGGTCGACTCTCGAAACAGTCGATCGGAGACACTCGCGTGTTCTCCGGAAAAATCGGACGGTTCCAGTCGGATCGATTGGCGATGAATGTGTTGCCGCAGTCTCTGAACTGAAGCCACGACGCGACTTTCCACTATCGCTTCCGCCACCGACCGAAGAGCCCAGCTTAACAGCACGAAGACACAAATCGTGGCAAGCAGCAATACGACAGCAGAACCGGTTGACTGCAAATGGTTTACGGAACGGATCAGTCGTGAAAACACGCCGCCCACCGGATGCGAAGCAATTTGTTCGGCCAGAACCTTCAGCCCTGTACTGCGATCCTCAGCAACGGCCGCCGCAGAGCTCACAAACACAAGCAGCCAGAAGACAGCAGTCATACAAATCAGCGCGAGTGCCAGCGCCAGTGCTGAAAGCAAAGCACAGGCCGCAGCCGGAAGATAACGCACCCGGGCGAATGATCGAAACGAGATTATACGATCGAAGTCTTGTACGTTCTGATCGGACACTAAAACTGCCTCCGATGACTGTTCACGCAGGTACGAGCCAATCTGCAAATTAGGCTCGAAATCAATCTTCCACAACAGTCAATTTAGGTGACGCTGCGGAATATGACAAAGAACAGGAAGTACCCGTACGTCAACAGACACGAATCGCCCAGTTTGTGCGGCGTTGTGTGTCCTCATATCAAGGCATCAGGCAAGGTCGCGGTCTTCGAACAGGATGAAGCCCAGAAGCAGCATGGCTGCGATATAAGCTAACGCATAGACAAGGCTAAAGCCCAGATAATCCTGCGGCACAATCCGCCCAGTCGCGACAGCCGACGAGACATTGAACGACGAAAGCGACGGCACGACCATGGAAATCAACCTCGCCGTAAAAGTCACAGATTCATTCGCGTCGCCCGCCACACTGCGATTTACCATCACCTCGGTCAGATTGCCAATCACAAACACCGCAAAACAAATCACCAGATTCATCACCATTGGAAGCCGAGTCGCCACAGTCACAGCAATCGCCCCCAACACACACACTTGCAGGAACGCCAAGGCCACGCCCGGCAGAATATGGCCGACGACTCCCATCCGATCCGGATGCGGAATCGGAAGTTCAACGCCAGAAACTTCATGCCACTGCCACCGCGGAGTTATCTCTTCAGCCCGTTCGCGCTGGTCATAACCGACCTTGAAAAAGATCAGAACGGAAAAGATCGCCGTCAGAATGACGAACATCCAGATCACAGCCTGCACGATCCCGACATATTTTCCCAGAATGAACTGACGACGATCGATCGGCTTGCTGAGCAGCGTCATGGCCGTCTTGCCTTCAATGTCGCTTGTAATGCTCGTTCCAGCGGTCCAGATCGCCAACAAGGCTCCGGAAATCAGTAATGTGGCAAGCCCACATTCGTTAAGCATCTTGACATCGTCTTCGAGCGTGAAAAACGGCATCACAGAATTGAGAATCAGAATAGCGGCGGAGATTACCAGCAACAAGACAAACAGCGGTTGCCGAACGGCCTCTTTCGTTGTCGCTCGGGCTATAACGCCGATTCGCGTACTGTACGAGAGCGCCACCAGCGCCACGACCAGTCCAAAAACAGTCAGCCAAGTCCATGTCCAGTCGATTTCTTTTGCATCAATGGTGACTTGGGCAATCGTCAGGGCAAAATTCATCACAACGGTACTTTCAGATTCAATGCAAGAAACAGCGGACCCCGAGCTCATCCCGAGCCGCATCGACATCTACGTTCGCACGTGAACAGACGTTGGATATTTCTGCCAGCGATGAAAAAGCCTTGAAAAACATGATTTTTTGGTCTCGCACGAGGAAGCTTTCCTGAAAATTGTGACTCCTGTAGCTTGCCTCTCTGGGGCGAATCGAGATTTTGCGAAGTCGATTCATTGCCGAATCACAAAACCCGTAAACTCATTCGCACCTTCAAACGTGTGCCGCTGGACGTCTGTCATCCCTGAACCAAATCGCTCTTGAAGCTTATCGATCAGCTGCTGAATACTTGCCGCAGACCCCGCAACGACAACGTCCACGCGCCCGTCTGGCAGATTGCGGACAAACCCACGCAAGAACAGCCTCGAAGCGATCCGTTCCGTCGTCCAGCGAAACCCCACGCCCTGAACTTGCCCCGAAAACAGAATCCGCTCAGTCATGTCGGACATTTGGAACCTCTCCCCATTGAACTCGATACTGATGACAGAAAATGCCAGCGGAGATCGCAACGTTCAGCGAATCGGTACCGTTGAGCATTGAAATCGTCAGCCGATTCCTGAGCACACGCTGAACCTCGTCAGAAATGCCATCGTATTCATTGCCGAACACCAGCACCGTGCGTTCGGAAAATCGAAATTCGTCCAGACAAGTGGCATTGCAATCTAGCACTGTGCCGCAGACATTGAATCTGCGTTGCCCACACAGGTCATACAGCATTGAAGGCAATTCGTCCGTTTCAACAATCGGCATAAAAAGCACGTTGCCCATGGACACACGCAGCACGCGGCGTGAAAACGGATCAGCCGATCCTTTGCCAAAGATGACGCCATTTGCCCCGAATGCGGACGCTATCCGAATCAGTGCCCCCACGTTCTCGGGATCAACAACACAATCCACTGCAATGATCAACGAAGGGCCGTTGGGCGGAATCCATTGGTCCGGATCTGGTACTGCCGGTCGAACGGCGCTGGCCATGACGCCGCAATGAAACGAAAACCCCACGAGTTCATCCGCTAGGTCCGTTCGCAGTCTTAAGACCGAAACATCAGGCCGCAGAAATGGTTCACACGTCGCGAATTTTCTGTCACTCACCAGTACACACTGCACATCCAGCGGACTACGCAGCACGCGCTCAACAACCGTCACGCCTTCCGCCACAAACAGCCGTGCATCGCGCACGGCATTTTTGGTCTTCAGGCTCCTGAAGACGTCCAAACGCGGGTCGTCGAGCGTTTCAATTCGTTCGTGCATGACTGGATAACTGACTCTGACAGAAATCGGAAGTGGATTGGCTGTGGAAAATTGTGTATCGTATCATCTCTGCGGTACAACCGTAATTCTCGCTACCCGTCAAATTGCTCCTCTCGGATCTGAACGCATGTCAGTAACCCCGCAACTATTGACCGCCGAGGCGTTGCATGCAATATCGACGCCAATGTCTCAACTTCGAACCTGCCGCCTGGTGACGCTTGGCTGCAAAGTCAATCAGTATGAAACTCAACTCGTTCGCGAAGCGCTGTTACAGAGCGGCTACCGGGAAGCGAATGACGATGAGTCGGCAGCCTTGTGCGTAGTCAATACGTGTACAGTGACGAACTCGGGCGATTCCAAATCGCGGCAGGTAATTCGGCAATTGTCGCGGCAGAATCCCGGCACGAAGACGATCGTCATGGGCTGCTACGCGACGCGTGACCCTCATGCTGTCTCAGAACTGCCGAACGTGATCGAAGTCGTCACCGATAAGCGAGAACTGCCCGACGTGCTTGGCCGCTTTGGCATCGTTGACATGCCCAATGGGATCAGTGAATTCGAAGGACACCAGAGAGCCTTCGTGAAGATTCAGGACGGCTGCATATTGAAGTGTTCTTACTGCATCATCCCGACGGTGCGCCCGGGACTGCGCAGTCGCAGGCCGATCGAGATCGAAGAAGAAATCCGTGCGTTGATTGATCATGATTATCGCGAGATCGTGATCAGCGGGATTCACATGGGGCACTTCGGCGTCGATACAAATAATCTGCAAGTCGGTGACAAACCCGAACGCCTGTGGCATTTGCTGCGTCGGCTGGACCGGATTCCCGGCGAATGGCGCATGCGGTTATCGAGCATCGAGACGGTGGAAGTCAACGAAGACTTTATCAAAGCGGCAGGAGACTGTGAACACCTTTGCCCACAGTTCCACCCCGCCCTGCAAAGCGGCAGCAACACTGTGCTGACTCGAATGCGACGTCGATATCGCGTCGAACGTTTCCTAGAACGACTCGATCAGATTCGCGATATGCTGGGCAACGATCCAGCCTTCAGCACGGATATCATCGTCGGATTTCCTGGTGAGACCGATGCCGAGTTCGAAGAGACACTCGAAACCTGCCGCAAAGCTCGCTTTATGAAAGTGCATGTGTTCCCGTTCAGTCGCCGCGACGGAACACCCGCCGCAACGATGCCCGACCAGGTACCGCCAGAAGTGATTAGGGAACGTGTTCACATCCTGAGCGATCTTGAACGCGAACTGGCGGAACAGTTTTATCTCAGTCGTGTGAGATCATTAGCTCGGAGCGCCATGCCACTCACAGCACATTCCGAAACCAGCCATCCGCCACTTCTCCAAGTCCTGGCCGAACGTGTATCCGAATCACGCCCCGGTTATATTCGCGGTTCGGATCAGTGGTACGTGCCCGTGGAAGTTCCGGGGACGATTGATGACCTTGGCCAGTTTGTGACGTGTCGAGCAGTTTCGGCAAATCGCGATTGCGTGACGGCGGTACGTGTGAGCGGCCCGGCGCCCGTCGCCGGTATTTGCTTTCGCAGCGATGATGCAAATGGAAATGGCAGTGATGTTCAGCGCAGACAACTTACCGGGGGGCTGACGCCTCCCCGCTCGCCGGATTTCGATGCACAGTGCGACTCAGAACCCGTTGAGTTTGTGCAACTGGGAACGCCCTGCGTAGCTTCACTGCACTCAGGAGTTCATTCATGGCCCGGCTGATTGCCATTGAAGGCATTGACGGAGCAGGCAAAGGAACTCAGGCGAATCGGCTGGTAGCTTCGCTTCGAGAGGCAGGCCTGAAGGTTGAGACATTGCAGTTCCCGCGCTACGGAGCGACAACATTCGGCTCGGCGATTGGCGATTTTCTCAATGGTCGCTTTGGTGGCCTGAACGAAGTACATCCGCAACTGGCTGCCGTCCTATATGCCGGCGATCGGTATGAGTCGCGATCACTGCTGCTGAAGTTGATGGAAGAAAACGACGTCGTCGTGCTCGATCGTTTTGTGGGATCAAACCTCGCCCATCAATCTGCAAAGCTCGACGGCGACGCCCGCACGGCACTGATCGCATGGATCGAAAAGGTTGAATTTGAAGTCTTCGCACTCCCGCGGCCGCAGCTTACAATCCTGATCGATATGTCGTCTCAAATGAGTCGCGAACTGGTCGCTCGCAAAGCCGCACGCGATTATACTGATCAGGAAGCCGACCTCCAAGAATCCGACCTGCCCTACTTAGAAAAAGTTCGCCGCTGCTACCTCGCCCTCGCTCACAGTCGCCTCGACTGGCGCACGGTCCACGGGCTGAGCGACGATGGAGCATTACGAACCATCGATGATGTTGCCGCAGAGATTTTGATGATTGTACAGCAGTTCACACATTGAGTGTTTCGCTGACGAACGTGTCTCGAAAGACACCGTTCGGATCGAAGTGTCGGCAAATTATGCCAAACGTCTGCATTTCCGCAACAGTCACTTCTGGCAGAAAGAACCTACGTACATTCCGGATACATGGCCTTGCTCACGCAGCCATGGCTGGCCTGGGCAACCGTGGCTGACCAGTCGGCGAGGTAGCCTCGACGGGGATCCAGTGGTGGGCGAGGCTCGAGTTTGGATCGGCGAGTGGCCATGTTGGTGTCTGTGATGTTGACTGTGATTGTGCCCTTCAGCAAGTCGAAGGCAATTACGTCGCCGTCCTCAACACAACCGATCGGGCCACCAACAATTGCTTCCGGAGAACAGTGAACTCCGATCGCTCCATGCGACACACCGGAAACCCTCGCGTCAGAGATGAACGCGATTTTTCCGTCGAGTTCCGGCACTGCCAGCGCCGCCGTGGCGATCAGGACTTCAGGCATCCCGCAGGCTACCGGCCCCATGTTTCGCAACACGATGACACTGCCCGGCGTGATGCGGCGCTGTTCAACCGCACGGACGATGTCGCGAGGATCATCGAAACAAACCGCTTTGCCTTCAAACGCCGGATTCTTCATACTCGACACTTTGAACACGATGCCTTCCGGAGCCAGATTGCCAAAGCATATCTGCATATCGGCGAAGGGCTTGTAGCAATTCTCCTTTGTGACGATGAGATCCTGACCCGCAGGCGGCGTTGGCACGTCCTTCAGATTCTCAGCCATGGTCTTGCCAGTGACGGTCATGCACGAGCCGTCCAGCAGTCCACTGTCAAGCAAATGCCTTAACAGAATGGGCGTTCCGCCAATTCTATGCAGATCAACCATCGTTCGCGGCCCGCGCGGAGCGAAGCTGCAGAGGACCGGAGTCTCGCGAAAGATTGTTTGCAGATCTCGCAACGTGAAGTCGACTCCGGCTTCTCGCGCCAACGCGAGGATGTGAAGCACGCCGTTTGTTGATCCGCCTGCTGCCGCAATCGTCATCGCACAGTTCTTGAAGGCAGCTTTGGTGAGGATGTCGCGAGGTCGCAGATTCAGCTTGAGAAGATTAGACACGGCTCCACCGACCCGACGACATTCAGCTTTCTTCTCCGGGTCAACGGCGGGAATGGAACTACTGGCCGGAAGCATCAGGCCGATCGCTTCCATCGCAAGACCCCACGTATTAAACGAAGCGGCAATCCCGCATCCACCCGGGCCCGGACATGCTTTGCGGATGATGGCATCGGACTCTTCGGGAGTCATCGCACCGACCGACACTGCGGCCTGTGAATCGTAAACATCCAGAATCGTGATGTCTTTACCATTGTGACAGCCCGGAAGGATGCTGCCGCCGCTGACGATGAGTCCAGGATAATTTGTGCGTGCCAATGCCATTGCAAACCCTGGCCCGTTCTTGTCGCAGTTGTGCAGTCCGATCATGGCGTCGTAGCAATGCGATGTGATCACACATTCGGCGCTGTTCGCGATCAGATTGCGGGACGGCAGACTGGCATTGCCGCCCTCGTGACCCTGGGTAATGTTGTCGCTGACGCCGGGCGTGCCGAAAGGAAATCCCAGCATCCCGGCTTCACGACACCCGGCGGCGATCTCCTGAGCGAGTGCATATGCATGGACGTTGCATGTGTTGCCATCCAGCAGCGGTACACCAATTCCCACCTGCGGCTTGTTGAAGTCGTCTGCCGTCATACCCACCGCGTAGTAAAACGCCGTGATACCTTTTTGCCAGCCGTGAGTAAGTTTGTTGCTGTTCCAGTTAAGCATGGGATAAGTTTTCAGTGGTCAGTGTCGAGTTTTTAGTCGTCGGTCCTTTCTGCCGGAAAGGACTTCGCAGCTTGCTGCGACCCGCGATCAAACGCAGGCGGATTGAACGGCAACGTGGCGACGTTGAATAGAAGTCCGTTCCCCGGCGGTTCGAGCTTCGCTCGAAGGTCCAGCCCGGCAGGCAGAACCTACTTGATTTTTCGAATACGAATATTTCTGTACTGTGCTTCGCCCGGTGGCCCACCATGGATTTGCAAAGCAATGAGACCTCGCTGTTCGATCGTTTCGTCGGCTTCGGTGAAATCGACAGTTTGACAGTCGTTGATCCAAAGTTGGATGTGACGACCTTCGCACAAGATGCGGTATCTGTTCCATTCGCCGAGCTTCAGAACTTTCGCCAACTCGTCCTTGTCCGGTGACATGAGCACTTTGTTGCGTCGCGATTCATCATACAATGCGCCCCAGTAGTCTTGTCCGAGGTCCGCTTGGTAGCCGATCATTTCGTGATGGTCGGGAATGCGTTGACTGCGAAGCTGAACGCCGGCATTCGTGTCTTCGCCGAGCAGTCGGAATTCCAGCGTCAGTTCAAAGTCCGCGTACTCCTCCTTTGATGAAAGAAAGAAGTTGTGCGGAATCTTCTCTATTAGCTGCCCGCCGATGATGGATTTTTCTTCGACGCGAAAAATCCTTGAGTCCCCGTCCCAGCCTTCGAGCGTCTCGCCGTCGAATAGTGTGTGAAAACCATCGTTGGGATTTTTTTCATCTGCCGCCGCACAGCCAATCAGCGGGCTCATCGTGGTAGAAACCATGAATAATGTGGTCGAATCGCAAATGGCGACAAGGCAGAAAACCTGCACAGAACGAAGTTTCATTGAGGGTTCCTTGAAGCCGGAAACTGTGGACCGCTAGTTTATCGAAGAGCCGAAGCAAGTAAAACTGACCAAGTCACTCAGAGATTCTCCCGGAACGAAAAATCTTGTTCTGCTGCCACATGGAGTTCCCGGAGTTCGTGCCACTCGTCGCTCATCACGGGTGCCGGGACATCCACGATGTGGATGTCGAACATGCTCCACGCGGTCATGAGGGAGAGAATTGGCGAGCGTCATGTGTCAGCTTGCCCGTACAAATACGAGGTACCGGAGGGCTCACGCCAGACTCATTCCTAGCCGCGCGAACCTAGCCGCGCGAAGTCAACCGACTTCAACGACCGTCGCTTAATTCCCCGCAGCGCGCGCGGCAACGCATTTCAGCAGAAAACCACTTGACCCAGAGATTCAAATCGGCTGCCAACGCAGTACCAGCGAGATCCCAATGATGCGCCCTGTTAAATCCGCGCAAACGCGAGGATTAATGGGCCATTCTGTCAGGTCGGCTTTCGGTGCGTGTTATGCGAAGGCTGGCTGGGCGAGATCACTGTCTGAATAGTCCATTGGATCGATCCATGACTGGCCACCATCAGAATCTTCCACATGCAGTTGAGCAACACTGCTTTCGACCGCGACAAGCGTCACAATCAGATTTCCAACTCGAATCGACTCTCCGGGAACAAGGTCAATCTGGTGGAGCAGCATGATGGAAGGGCTACCTTTGTAGAGAACACCACCACGCCCAAACCGCGTTTTTGATCGCCGAGCGTGTGATGAGAATTGTCAAGTGGATATCTGCAATGAAGTATCAGCAGAACGCTGACGGGACTCTTCAGTGGTTAGACAATCGCAGATGTCCTCAAAGTGAAGTGAGCTTTATACCGATGTATTCACAATCCATCAATCTCGATTTGAAACTCATTTCGATGTTCGTGACAGCTTTTCTTAAAGAGAAAATTTGCCTGCCAGGCCCTTTTATTTCTGCAGAAAATTGTTCTCGTTTTAATTTGGGAAGGCTGGAGCGATTTGGGCTTTGAATGAAAACGTTTAGCACCGCTGACTTAAATCGAGTCAAACCATCAGGCTGAAGTCGCTGCCCTATTGTCGATCTTTCGAAAGCCTTTGCAGTTTGGCAATCAGTTCCTGGCGAGCGCGAAAGATTCGGCTGCGGACTGTTCCCAACGGGATGTCGATGATCTGCGCAATTTCTTCATAGGAAAAACCATCGATTTCCTTCAGAACCAGAGGCCGTCGGAATTCTTCAGCGATTTCCTGCAAAGCCTGCTGGACCATTTGAATTTGCTCCGTCTGCAGCAAGGCATGATCCGGAGCGGACTGAGAGTGCTCATCTGCGAGCTCAAAGCCAGCGGCTTCGTGCAGGTGATCCAGCGACCCGGAGCTGATCTTTGGGCGGCGAATTCGGCTGATGGCAACATTGCGTGCGATCCGGTACAGCCATGAATAAAACCCTGCCTCACGGCGAAATGTACTCAGCTTCTTCCAGGCCAGTACAAAGCCCTGCTGCGCCACATCGAGCGCATCATCTCGGGAGCCGAGTGCTTGTTCCAAACTATGCACCAATCGATCCTGATATCTCCGAACCAACTCATCAAAGGCGAGCGTATCACCTGACAGCGTTGCGTCGATCAGTTGGAGGTCCGATAGACTATTCACGGGGAAGCTTATCGCAGAGGCATCAAAAGGCGTGGTTGAAGGTCTCTCTTAGGTCTTGGTTCGAGTCCGTGTCTCACGTCGTGAGAAACAGTACATTGCACCGATTCCGGCGATCACAAGTCCGATGCTGATTAGTTGAGAATACGTGAAGGGAGTGCCCCAGCGCTTCGGTTCGTCGTCGCGGAGCGCCTCCAGTACGAAGCGATTGATTGGATAGAGAATCCCTCCAAGTGCTAGGACTGCTCCGTCAAACGGACGGCGGCGAAAGTACCAGGCCAGAATTCCCGCGAGCACAAAGGCTGCGAACGAACTGTAGAGCTGCGTAGGATGAAGTGGAATCGTTGATAATTGGTTCTCCATAATTCGGCCTTCCGGAGCCAGCTTTTCATATGTCAGGCTGTCCGGCGGAAATCGCACGGCCCAAGGCAGGTCGCAGGCTTTTCCGTAACAGCATCCATATAAAAAGCAGCCGATACGACCAAATCCTTCGCCAACAAACATGGATGGACTAATGACATCCAGCATGGCAAGAGGATTAATGCCGCGACGTTTACAGTAATATACGACACCGACAATGCCACCGATCACGCTCCCATAGAATACAATTCCACCGTCCCACAGCGCAAATGGTGCCACAAACAACTCAATCCCATGCTTGCCCGCGAAGACCTGACTCCCGTATTGCATCAGATAGTTTATCCTTGCACCGATCAGGCCTGGAATCAACGCCCACATCATCATGTCCCAGATTGCTTCCGGAGGCTGTCCGATCGCTTTTACCCTCCGCGATGCCAGCCATGTGGCTGTGGAAAACCCGACAAACATCATCAGGCCATAGCCGAAAACCGGGATGCCTGTTTCGACGATCGGGAGTTTGAAAAACTTGGCTGCTCCCAAAGCCACGGGAACGAGAAGCCAGAAGCCTGCTGACATAGCAGATTCAGCGGCCTTCTTTGACGTCGCGTACATCACGCCGAAAGCCAAACCCACCATTGCCACCCAAAACAGCATGAACCATGCCGCACCGACATGCAGCTCATTACCCACCGCCTGCCATTCCCAAAGGTTGTCGAATACAAAACGCAGCAGCACTTTCCGCATAGCAACAGAATCTCCAGTCGAACAGATGTCGATCGTTTCGCGCGCGATGAATGATAGCGAACCTGCGGGGGTTAGCGGAACCGCAGGATTTGGTTGTCGATCAGGCGTGTCGAGCCAACCTTTGCCGCGACCAAAGCGACTGCGAAATCTGATCGCTCTGCAAGACATTCCAGCGTCGCAGAATCAGCGATGACAGCATACTGCACATCGATTCCATTGACAGATTTCAGATGATTGGTCATCTGCTGGGCGATCTCCGGCGGCGTCAGTGTGGACTCCGCAGCGAGTGATTCTGCCAGTTTCAGAGTATGAAAAAGCTGGGATGCTCGTTGCCGTTCATCGACAGAGAGGAAACGATTTCGGCTGCTCATCGCCAATCCGTCGGCTTCTCGGATAGTCGGACAGGTGATGATTTCGACGGGCTCGTCTAGGTCTAAAACCATTTGGCGAATAATCAGCTGCTGCTGAAAATCCTTCTGTCCGAAGTATGCGCGATCCGGTTCCGTGACATTGAATAGTTTTGTGACGACCGTGGACACACCGTCGAAGTGCCCCGGTCGGTGGGCCCCTTCCAGCACCTGAGCCATTCTTGTCACCCGCACGATAGTCTGCGCTGATTCGGCGTACATGGCGGAAACAGGGGGTGTGAAGATCAGATCCGCACCTGCCGCGCGACACAATTCCAGATCCGCATCCAGTGTGCGCGGGTATCGTGTGAAATCTTCATTGGGACCGAACTGAGTCGGATTGATGAAGATCGTAGCGACAATAAAGTCGCAGTCCTTTCTCGCATTTTCAATAAGGCTGACGTGCCCCTTGTGCAACGCACCCATGGTAGGGACGCAGCCGACCGAGCGACCCTGTTGGCGGGCAGCACGCACAATGCGGCGAGTTTCAGTCAGCGACGATTCGACAATCATGCGTTAATAATTGTAGCTGGGGTTTTTCGTGTCAAAGTCGCGGTCAGAGAGTCGTACTTCGGCTTTGATGTCTGAGAATGCATAATCTTCAACCACAGGTGGCTTCGTACCGTTTTTTGCGGGAAACCCAAATTGCTGTACCCGAACCGGAAGACCCGACATTTCATCGATCCAGACTCGTGTAATATGAAACGTGAATTGCTTGCGGGGCTGCGGGTGAGAACTCTCAATGACGCGGCATTTCATGTCGCCGATTTTTGCATCTTCGAAATATTTGACTTCCGTTTCACCGAATTTGGTTTCGGCCTCCCACTGTTCGATCACGGCCTCCATCATTTTCTGAATGCCGGCTTTAGTGATCGGATAGCGGTTTTCCGCCATCGCCTGACCGCCGTTCGGAGCCAACTCAAGAGTGCCAATCAACGATGCGAAGCCTGCTTCGTGGACCAGCAGATTGTTGTTGTTTTTTCCCTCGACAAAAATCACTTCACGGCCGGCGTTAGGTTCTTCAAAGTGCATGTAGACGCTGAAGGGTTCGTGACGCACCTTCATCCTGATCGTCTGTGAAACGGTTTGTCGGCCCACGACTTCCTTCTTGGAAAACGTGCATTCGTAGCCATTGAGCTTCTGCACATTTTCCAGGCACGTTCTGGCGTGACGCAATGCCGGTGTCAGCGGATGTTCGGTTGCCTCCGACACTGTCTCGTCCGCGAAAACCGACGATCCTGCGATTCCCCACATGCCAACGGCAGCAACACTGGCGGTAAACCGACGACGTGAAAAGCGTGAATCCGAGAAGAATGAGCCTCGTGCCATTTAAATACTCCTGAAACGTGATACTGTTCTGCGTCCGCAAGTTCAGAACCGGCAAGAACTGCCGCAAGGATTCGCCGCTAATGGATTCGCCGCTAATGGATTCGCCTGAGCGCTGGATGCTGCGCAGACCTGATTTATCAATCGTTGTTTATGTCCGGCTGTCATCAGTCAAATTCAATCGGACTCATTATACGCCGGGCACTTCTTGTTGTGGCGTCTGCAAAACGCGAATTTCCCCCTCACTCCCTAGGGGATTGTAGTCCTGATTTGGCGGCATCTACCAGTCAACGAATCTCCGGAATCGTCTTAATTGGCCATTTTCGGCGGCTCAAATTGCAATTGTGGCAAACGGTAGTCTGTTCTAAACTCCGGCAGAATCTGCTCATTGGAGCAGCAAAGATCCTCGTGATGATCGGAAGAGCGGGAATGGATTCCTCTCGCAGCGGTCTGCTGTCAACAATACTCATGACGCTTCCACTGATTGTGGTGCCGGCGGTTGCGCTGCTGCGCCCGCCAGGGCAGGTTGGTGTCTCTACAGTTGATCTTGAAGCGTCCGACGGCGAGGAAGACGATTCTATGTTCGACGGTTTTGACGGCTTCGATGCGGATGCATCGGGAAGCTCTAAGAAGGAACGCATCGGACACTCTGTGCACGATCACGATCAGAGTAATGATCGCGGACAGGGATCGAAGGCGGAGGACGACACTTTTAGGGATATGGATTCTCCGGATGCTGAAACGCAGCAGGATTTCTCGCCTCGTACTCCTCCACCGCGTGGGACGAATAAAGATCCCTTCCTCGATGACGCTGTTCCACACCAGTTATTGCCGATGAAGCGACGAGAAACGGAGCAGGAGCCGCTGAACGGGTCCGACTCTGATCCAGCGAAGCCCGATGCCGGGCAGATTGTCGAAGAACTGAATGCGATGGGTGCATTGAAAACGATGTGGTTTGAAGCTGACGACAAGACACCAGTGGGATTAGCTGTATTTTTTCGTGGCCAGACTGAAGGGACTCGCATCCGTTTCGAAGCCGTCGGACCGAGCCGTGAAGAATGTGCCAGCAACATTCTTGAGCAGGTTATGCGCTGGCGACAGCAGAATCCCGTGCAGTAGTGTGATTTGAACCGTGCGTCAAGTTATGTTGAATACAACACAGCGAATACAAGCATCAATACCGCGTTGCCATGGACATGTTGCGAACGCTCAGATCCGCGAGACTCAGCAGCCTCAGCGGGAAAAGCTTCGCTGGCTCGATCGATCGTTTCGCATGCGACGGTCTGCACTCGCGACGCTGCAGATTCTTCCTGACGGTGGACTGATTCGGTCCACACGCATTGCACGACTGGAAGCCGCACTGCTGATCGCCGATGGAGCAGTACCGGACCGCAAGTTGGCTCAAGTGGCCCGATTGATTGATGCACAGGAAGTGCAACAACTGGTAATGGTTCTGAATGAGAGCTATGATCGAACCCGTTCGGCTTTCCGCATTGAACAGACAGCGGCCGGTTATGTGTTGATGACGCGAGCCGCTCTATCGACCTGGCTCGATCGTCTGCACAATCGTCAGGCGCAAATGAAACTGTCGTCCCCGATGATGGAAACGCTCACGATCATCGCATATCAGCAACCTGTCACTCGAGCCGACGTGGAAGCCATCCGCGGCGTGCAGACGGCAGAAATGATCCGGCAGCTCATGGATCGCAGTCTGGTCCGCATCGGCGGTGAGGACGATTCGCTCGGTCGCCCGTTTCTGTACGTGACGACTCGGCAATTCCTCACCATGTTCGGTCTGTACCGCCTGGAAGACCTTCCCAACTACGCCACGCTCCGCCGCCAACGCACGCTGCCTGCAATTGCAGAGATCGACGACGATGAGCATGAGGAAGCAGCCTGACCAGAAAGTTTCGATCTGTCGTTCGCACGGCAGTTCGTGAATATCCTGTCGTGTACCATTCCGCAACCACAGCGCCGCCGTAAACTCGGCAAATAACTCTGCCAGCGCATGACATCCGATTGTCCGAAACCAGTTGCGCATGTACCACTTTGCATCGAAGATGCGCAGAGTTTCAGATTTCAGGACATCGCAACGATGCGGGTCAAAAATGGATTTGTCAGAGCCTGACTGTGGTGCAGGATCGTGATGGCCTCACCGCAAAAAGCCACATGCAGCAGTGCGACATCGGAAATCCAGTGAGACAGTTGTTGGGCATTTGTTTTGTGCGAAAGATCGGCGACGTCCGGTGCCAGGACTTCGTTGAGAACCACTGCGGCGACATCGAGTCCATTTTGACGAAGGCGTTCTACGGTCAGTCGCGTGTGGCTGATGACGCCCAGACGATTTGCTGCCACGACAATCACCGGCGCCTGAATCTGGATGGCAAGGTCTAGGACGGTGAGTTCATTTGAAAGCGGGCAGAATATGCCGCCCGCACCTTCCACAATCAGAGCATCAGCGCGGGTCGCCCAGGCGGAGACCCCTGCGAGCAGCAGATCATTGGACACCACTGATCCTTCGAGTTCTGCTGCTGCATTTGGAGCGATTGCTGCCAGAAATCGCTGAGGGCAGATCAGATCGAGCGGTAAATGTTGTCCCACAGCAGATCGAATCGCTTCGACATCCGACCAAAAAGGATGACCCGCAGCGTCAAGCGACGCCCCGCTGCACACGGGCTTGTAAGCCCCAACTATCAGACCAGCCTCCCGCAGTTTTCGAATAAGCAGACACGACACATACGTCTTGCCAACGTTGGTATCCGTTCCGGTAACAAAAATCGTCTGCATGGTGTTCCAATCAATCAGGGCTGTACGGCTTTGTCTGCGCAACGGTGTATATACTTCGCGCCGATCACGATGGCGCATTTGATCGTTTATTCTTAAACGTGTACGCTCCTGTCGAGATTGTCTCCATCGTGTGATTTTCCCTGTACCTTGGACATTCATGTCCGAGACTCGACCAAACGACCTTCCAACACGCCAAGATTCTGGCGTTTCACAAAAACTCACGCTCGCAGTGCCTCCTAGGCAAAGCGACGGACATGGATGTTCATCGAACAGAGAAAGGGTAACCGTGAACGGTTACGTTTATTCTTACAACAGACCAACAACCCTCATCGTGTCCACAGCCTCCAATGTAACTTCCCCGACATCTTTCACCAATGATTGGCAACGTCGTTGCAGTTTGGCCGTGCGGATTCTCGCGGGGTTTGAGTTTCTTCTGATTCTGGCCACTTTGCGGCTTTGGTGGGGGAACAATGCGTTTCCTGCGATTCCGCTGATCAGATGCTTGGCATTGCCAATAATTGCGGATCGCGTCGTGGTCTGCATTCTTCTGGCTGCCTGCGTTTTCCTCGTTGGTTCTTCTGGACAGGGACGCTGGAATTCGATCGTGCGTAGCGTGGGGCTTGCCGCTGCGTTGATGCTTTGTATTACTAACCAACAACGACTGCAGGCATGGCACTGGTTGTTTGTGCTGGGATTGGGATCCTCTTTCTTCCAACCCGAACACGGCCTGCAGTTGATGCGAACTGTGCTGGCGTCCGTCTATGTCTGCTCAGCACTTTCGCGCATGGCACCAACGGCGCATCAGGGAATGTCGGCAGCGATTGTGGACCAGTTGCTGTGGATGATCGGCATCAAAACGGAGATGACTGTCGAAAGAATGGGCGAGTTTCTGTGCCATGCTGTCAACGTCGGTGAACTCGCCGTCGGACTGCTGCTGATCTGGCCCAAATCGCGACGCTATGGCATCCTGTCGGCGATGCTGTTGCACGGGACGCTGCTGCTGGCACTTGGGCCGCTGGGACTTGGACATCACCTAGCAGTCTTAATCTGGAACGTTTGCTTCCTGTGCCTGATCCCGGTTGTGTTTTCGGGGCCTGTGGGAATCCCGTATTCAGTACATACCAACCAGCGCTGGCATTATTGTATAGCGATGATTCTCGTCTGGCTGTATCCACTGTCAGGCCTCGTCGGCACTGCAGACAATTGGACGGCCTGGCAGCTGTATTCGACGCGCCCGGAATCATGGACGCTGCGAATTCACGAAACTGACGTGCATTACCTCGACGAAAGCCTCCGTGTGCATGTTTCCAAACCCGCACCGCTGGACGATTGGGTCACCGTCAAGCTTGATCGCTGGTCACTGGCCGAAACAGATTCTCCGCTTTACCCGGAGGATCGATTTCAATGTGAAGTTATTCGTCGAGTCCTCTCCAACTTACCTGCTGACGCAGAATTTCGCGTGGAAATCTCAGAACCAGAACGTTGGTTCTGGTGGAAACGCATTCATCGCACGCTGAAAACCCGCGCCGAACTGACTTCGGAACGCAGCCGGCGATTTTGGTGAAGACATTTGTGGGAATTCGAGTGGCAGAACGACGTTGCCAGAGTATCGCAATCGATGGTGGTTCACAACGCCAACAGAGACTCTACAAATACGGAAGAAAACCGCACAGCACATTGTGGCCGCTTTGGAGTTTTTCGATCATCTGATTTAGCTCACGCATCTCCGGGGTGGACTCGCGGCGGATGGAGGGGCCACCTTGTGGAAGCGGATTTCCATTAGCATCGAAATCGGCTTTGTCATCCGCGACTTCAGAATTCATGCCGGGGTCGGCATAAGGATATGTCGTTTCCGGAGCATCTTGATGGACAGTGTTCTGGGACGGTTCCGTTGTCGGAGGAATCTGAGGACCGGTCCAGCGAAAATTCCAGACCAGCAGCACCAGGAGGGACGCGGCGACCACGCTGCCGACAACACGAAAGCGGTCGGCCCAGCGTCCGTATCGAAACTGCTTCTGGCAATCCAGTAAAACACGCTCGCGCAGTCCGGACGTCAATTGAGGCAAAGTTCCGGCCTGTCGGAGAAGATTGTGTTCCGGCAGCGACGGTTGGGGAATATTCACAAAGGGATCACTCATGGTTGTCATATTTCCAAAACAACAAGCAGGCGAGAAGTATCGGGAGGGTTATCGAAAAAGCGGTTCAAGGCATCGTTGCAGCTTTTCCATGGCATATCGATATCGGCTGGCTACAGTATTTTGCGAAAGTTCGAGCGCTTCGGCGATTTCAGCAAAAGTCAATTCTTCCCAGTGCTTAAGAATGACAACTTCGTATTGATTTTTAGGAAGAGTTTTCAACATCCTGCGCACGGTGTCGGCTGTTTCCTCGTGAACAATTTGAGATTCCACACTTTCTTCGCCGGAGCCACGTTCGGCAAATTCCAGACCAGTTCCCTTACGCTTCTGAATGATCCGCAGTGCTTCGTTGCGAACGGATCGAATTAGATAGGGCCAGGGTGCGATGGCTTTGGCCAGCAATCGCGGTCGAAATGCGATCCGAGAAAAAGCCCCCTGCAAAGCGTCTTCTGCATCAGGCTGATTCCCCGTAACTGTGATGGCAAATCGAACCAGCCGCTGAGCCGTCATGTCATACATTTCCGTGAGCGCACGTTCCGGATGCTCCGTCAGGCGATTGACGCAGTTTCGGAAACTTGCCTGGAAGTCAGCGGTTTCGTGTGGGCTCACGGTATTACCAAAAGTCGTTGTTCCGGCAAGTTTGTCTGCCGGATTTGGAAATTCTGACTAATAACGATATTTTCCCGACCTGAAAATGGCCAGTGCAGGCATAAAAACAGCATTTTGCGGGCGGCTTGCAATCCTTCCGTCATCCCATTGAAAGGAATTCTCTGTGTTTAACACCGTGGCTGTAGTGGGTGCGACTGGTGCCGTAGGACGAATTATCCTGCAATTGCTTGCCGAACGTAAGTTCCCGGCGAAGAAGTTTCGCTTCTTCGCCTCCGGTCGCAGCGCCGGACATATCATCGATTTCGCTGGGAAAAAAATCACGGTCGAAGAGTTGACGCACGACTGCTTCCAGGGAATCGACCTAGTCATCGGAAGCACTCCGGATGAAACGGCCGCAGAATTTTTTCCGTCCGCTATTAAAGCGGGCTGCAGGGTCATTGACGAATCCGGCTACTGGCGCATGAATCCGGACGTCGCGTTGGTCGTGCCGGAAATAAATCCTCAGGCGGCACTCGACGCGAAGGGAATCATTGCCAGTCCGAATTGTTCCACAACGCAGTTGGTGCTGGCTCTGAAGCCCCTGCACGATGCCGCGAAAGTGCGCCGCGTTGTTGTGAGCACCTACCAAGCCACCAGCGGAGCAGGATTGCAGGGAACCGCTGATTTGATCGACGGCAGTCGCGCGGCGCTGGATAAAGCCGACTATCAATACAAGGTCTTCAAGCATCCGATTGCCTTTAACGCAATTCCTCAGATCGGCAGTTTCAAAGAGAATGGTTACACCAGCGAAGAACTAAAAATGGTCTATGAGACTCGAAAGATTTTGGGCGACGAATCCATTCAGGTCTGTGCGACGTGTATCCGAATCCCGGTTTCTAACTGCCACAGCGAAACCGTGAATGTGGAAACAGAACGACCTCTGTCCGCGGAAGAAGCTCGCAGGCTGTTTACGGCAACGCCCGGAATCACTGTTTTTGATAATATCGAGTTGGGACAGTATCCGATGCCATCTAACTGCGACGGCAGCGACGAAGTCTTCATTGGTCGAATCCGCAAAGACATGTCGCATCCAAACTGTATCACGTTCTGGTGCGTGTCCGACAATCTGCGAAAAGGCGCAGCGACTAATGCCGTGCAAATTGCAGAGTTGCTGGCAAAGCATGAATGAAAGGCGCAGGAGCAAAATGCACCCCAATGCGGTTCCGCCTGCGCTAGGCCGCGTCCCGTAGAACAAGGTCGATTGAAGTTTGAATCGTCAGACCATGGTGTGATTGATAAACGGCTTCGTGACGACCATCAACGACGACAGGCTTTGGAATGATGCTGCACTCTTGTGCGACACTCATTCCAAAGCCTGTGTGATATATTGTTTTGCCTGACGGCCAGAACACGGAACATCAATCCATGCGACAGTGGTCTGCCCCATAGAAAGCACGTCTGTTAGAAGACGTCGAGGATGTAGTGGGAACCACTGTGGTAAGGCTTTTCAGTCGGATAGAAGTTGTACCAGTTCTTGTTGTACACCGGAATTCGCATCGATGGCTCGTAGCGGTAGTACATGTTGTCGTACTGCTGCGGCTTCTGGAACGAATGGGGATAGTAAACGTACGGGTAGTGATAGAACCGCTGCCAGTCGGATGGCTGTCCCGGTGGGGCCGCTTCGACACAACGGACTCCTGTCGATGCTGTGACTGCGATGACGGCAAACATAACAATTCGCTTCAGCATTCCGTACTCCTTCTGCGACCCAGCGGGTAAATTTGATTTGCCGGGTTTGCTGGCCCCGACGATCGATGTTTCCATGCCGGCGTCGTGGTTGACACCGGCAAGTGATTCTGGACGAAGCCTCGGCAGGACGGACCGATCGGTTCGACAGTCAAAACTGTCGGAATCGCCCCCGGAAACAGACTCATGTCCGCAATGCCGAGACTCGTCAGATGACTTAAGATATTCCACTCACAGCCCTAAAGATCGGCTTACGCGCCGCCGCAGGATCAGTACATTCGTCAGAATCGCTAAAATCATCGCGCTGGGCATCGCGCTGCCAGATCATCACTGGAAAGGCCCGGTGTTCCACCTCGCGCCGTCTGTCCCGTAACACCACTGACGCCGAACGATCGCCCTGCGCGGCGAACAACCGCTGCGGCTTCCGGCAAATCCTGCTGAAAAATCCCTGCCGTCCACGGGACACACTCTGAAAAATCTGAGCAAGGCACACCGATAGAAGACCGAATTCACCCTGTTGCAGACGACGGTCAATTCCAATTGATCACTGGCTGGAGAAATTGGCAGCGGCGCTGCGGCCAATGTTCAGCATCCAACGGGAATTTTTTGTTTCAGGGCCTTGCTTTCACGAAACATTTGATTCGTTTGAACAGTGCGCTGCATAGCAATTTCGATTTGGCCACGGCATACTACATTCATTGCAGTCGCGTGCCCGATGGCAGAATGTTGATCGGGCAGGCTCTCGATTTTCAGGTCACTTTTCAGGAACATTCGCATGTCCGCACTTGTCGAAACAACACATGTCGCAGCCCCGAAAATTCGTCAGACAGGCATCCTGATCGGCGATGAGTTTCGGCCGTCGGTCAGCGGAAAGACTTTTAAGACTGTCAATCCGGCCACTGAAGAAGTCATCTGCGAAGTGGCCGAAGGGGATGTCGCCGATGTGGATCTTGCCGTTCATGCCGCGCGAGCTGCATTCGAAACCGGGCCGTGGTCACGCATGGACGCTCGTGATCGAGGTCGATTATTGAACAAGCTGGCGGATCTCGCTGAGCAACATCTGGATGAGCTTTCCGCTCTCGAGACGCTTGACAATGGCAAGCCAATCAGCGACTCCCGCGCGGCGGACTTGCCGCTGGCCATCGATTGCCTGCGCTACTACGCGGGCTGGGCTGACAAGATTCACGGCGACACGATTCCAATTCGAGGTAATTATTTTTGCTACACGCGCAGAGAACCGGTCGGCGTCTGCGGACAGATCATTCCGTGGAATTTTCCGCTCCTGATGGTCGCATGGAAGTGGGGTCCGGCACTGGCGACCGGCAATACGATCGTCATGAAACCTGCCGAACAGACGCCTCTCAGTTGTCTTCGTCTCGCAGAACTGGCGCTGGAAGCAGGCTTTCCGCCAGGCGTGATCAATGTCGTGCCCGGATACGGCCCAACCGCAGGCGCGGCTTTGGTTAGGCATCCGGAGGTGGACAAAATCGCGTTCACGGGTGAAGGATTGACGGCAAAGATCATCATGCGCGAGGCTGCCGAGACATTGAAACGGCTTACGTTTGAACTCGGAGGCAAAAGTCCGAACATCGTGTTTGCGGATGCCGATCTGGACGCTGCGGCTGCCGGAGCGGAGTTTGGCTTGTTCTTCAATCAGGGCCAGTGCTGCTGTGCCGGCAGTCGATTGTTCGTCGAAGAATCTGTACACGATGAATTTGTCGAACGTATCGTGCAACGCGCTCAACAACGAGTGCTGGGGAATCCGTTCGATACCGAAACAGATCAGGGGCCTCAGATTGATCAGGCGCAATTCGAAAAGATCATGAGTTACATCGGTCGCGGTCAGGCACAAGGTGCGAACTGCGTCACTGGAGGCAAACGATTCGGCAACCGTGGTTTTTTTGTCGAGCCGACAGTGTTCACCGGCGTTTCTGACACGATGGATATTGCTCGGGAAGAAATCTTCGGCCCGGTTCTGAGCGTGCTGAAATTCAAGAATGCTGCAGAAGTGACTAGGCGTGCGAACGACACCTGCTACGGACTTGCTGCTGCCGTCTGGACACGCGATGTGAAAAAAGCACATCAGGTCGCGGCAAATGTTCGAGCCGGAACAGTCTGGGTCAACTGCTACGACGTCTTCGACGCCGCCGCACCGTTTGGTGGTTTCAAAATGAGCGGCATGGGCCGCGAACTGGGCGAAGCCGGTCTTGCTAACTATACCGAACTGAAGACCGTGACGATGAATCTGGGGTAAACGCCACCCTGCGATCTCTTGATTGAAGTTCGAATGTCCAAACCTCGGGCACAAACAAAAGGCCGCGTTGCTTTCGCGACGCGGCCCTTCTGATTGTGACGTCCTGCATTCAGCAGGCCAGTTATTCGTTCTTATTCCTGAGTCACCACCAGTCGGGGAGGAGGAACCTGGCCAGCCAGAATTCCAAATGCTTCCTGCAGCAGCAATGTCTGCGCGGTAACCGATGTTCCGGCAGGCACCACGACATCCATGCCACCAGAGATTTTCGCGATTGCTTTCAGCAGCGCTGTATCGGCGCCGGCACCGACGCAGAGCGTGTGAATTTTGATCTCCTGATCGGCCGCCAGTTTCGCCTGATACAACGCATACTGCGACGATACGTCGCTTGTCGTATAGTCCGCAATTCCATCCTTGTTATAGTCAAGTAAAGTGTTCCAGTTCCAGCTGGATGGAAGGCTGAATCCGGACGGATAGACGTTGGGAATTCCGTCCGTCATCAGCAGAATCACCTTATGAGCCCCATAGCGACCATTGGAGTTGATCAGGTCGGTTGCCTTCAGGATGCCATCTCCCGTCGCCGTGGTGCTGGTATAATGTCCGGCCTGTTTGTGAAACTGAATCGTGTTGATATCCTGGTATCGTGTTGACATAAGGTCAGACGTCCCCAGATTTACAGTCACATCAGCTCCGTCTTCGTTCAGCCCGGTTTCGATACGGGCTGAGGTCGCATAATCCACCAGGCCAATATGATCGCCGTAGCTCAGGTCGTTCATAAACTGACAGAATGTTTCCATACCCAACTTCATGCCGTGAAACGGATAGCAGGGAGCTCGCCACAAATCCTCAGACTGTGAGTTCGAGGTGCGAGATTCCATCAGGTAGACACACAGCGTACGGTAGCCGTATTTTTTATTGTAACCTTGACTGCTGAGGCTGCTGTTGGTGCGGACATAGTCCACATAGGCCAGCCATCGTGACTTGCTGGTTGCGATGGACGGTTTTCCGAGACGCAAACCGGTGGACGTATTCTTTCCTTCCTGCGGAAACGGAATCGCGCTTTCCGCAACCGGAGGAAAGTAGCCAGGAGCTGTGGTTTCAGCGACTGTTGACCAGGTACTGCCGCTGCTCAGCTTTCTTCTCAGCTGTCCGTTGTACGTACCCTGAGTGTACCGCCGATAGTCATAGCTACCTGATGTCTTTGCATAATAATCATCGCCTGAAGTATTGAGCGACCAGCTGTCATAGTAGTTTTTCGCTGGTGTGTACAACCCCAGAGCCTCAATTACAGTCTGACTGGTGTTACTGGAATTGGATGTTCCTACAGCGGAGTTAATCAGTCCAAGCCCTGCTGACGGAAACTTCTTCGTTGCCGTGTCGTTGCTGAACCGCACATCCGATGCCACCAATGCATTCCAGATAGCATCCAGATTGCTTTCCACTGCGGCTTTCGTCAGACGGCTGATTGTCGCCGAACTCATGCAACTGTCGTCGTTCATCGAAGCTGAATAGTCCAGCGTGCAGACGATGTCGCGGGATTCGATGAAGGCTGTTGCCGATGCGGTAAGCGTTTTATCCCGTTCTCCTAGGACGGCAGCAAAAATCAGTGGCAGTTTTGCATCCGGAGCAGCCGCATCACTGTTGTCTTTGCGGATAACCACTTTGACACAGTTGAACGGTCCGGTCCCCCACGTATCAGTGTAAGAAACACCATCACTCGCCAGGATTCGCCTACCGAGGGTGACGTCTGTCGCCGGATCAATGTAGAAGCCATTGATACTGGCGACATACTCTGCCATTGCTCCAGTATCCGCAACAGCTGCGGCCTGTACGACGTTGACGTCTAATACATTCGCGGAATTCAATTTTGCATTACGAACAGCCACGACAATTTCCTGTGCTGCCGCCAGAGCTGCTGCGTCCGCCGCTGATTGCATGCGGGTCTTGGTCACCGTGATCATCCCAAGGTCCACCGACATTCCCACGAATGTCATGGTGCCCAGCAGGCAAATGACTACCAGCACAAAAAAGACCCCTTTCCGATGTTCCTTTCGGAACTGCCACGCCCCCGATTTTTGATCTGTTTGCTTCATTTCAGTCCCCTCCCTCTTAGGTGGTCATCACAGGTTGCTATCGGCTCAACGTGAGCCGGTCTCATCACCGGTTGATACATCTGCGGTAACAACCGAAAAACTCACTTCATACTTCGACCGCTATCATTGTGTTACGGCTCGCATTACAATTGACTCCTTCAAGGTTTTCCCCCCAAGGTATGTCATCGGAAACGCACTCACGCTCGAATACGGCATCGTGACTTCGACCTTAACGAGCTGAAGATCATTGAGCGGGTCGGCTAGGTTAAACGTCTGCCCGACGCTGGCACCGCACGCATGTGTAATCGTGACGGTTGAGTTATTGCCACGGAGTCCTGCCGCCGTCAGAAAATTCTTCAGATCCTGCTCGATTTTCTGGTTCCGAGTCCGATTATCCTTGATGATATATTTTAAGTCCATCGCCGACAGCCCCGTCAGGCGTCCGGATTCGCGACAGGCCGACTGCAGAATCGAAGACGCTCGCAGAGCCGCCCCGATCTCCAGAATCCCAAGGACCATTACGATCAATAATGGCAGCGTCACCGCGCACTCCACCATTGCGGCAGCCTTGCGATTGCCCGTACGGAATGGCGCACGATTTCGTTGTCGTGTCATCAAGGTCAGATTTTTCACGGCTATTCCTTTCGCATCACGGACTGACCATAAACTGTCAGCCCGCCCAACCATTTTGGCCCCAGAATCGCGACGTCAGAATACGGCACGGACACACGTACAATGAACAGTTGCCGACGTTCGGCAGTGGACAGTTCGATATTAGGAAGCGTGGAGTAATTGATCGTCGCAGCATCGACACCGGCGACGTCGAATGTGTCGCCATTTTTCACTAGTACCGTGGCTTTGGCAGCAGGAATCGCCGAACTGACAATTTGACTTGCCAAGGTGGACACATTCGCTGTGGTTATTGGCGCACTCACCCCTAAGCGCGCTGCGCGCTGCGCAGCGGAGTTCAATGTGTGGATGGTCATAAAGACGTGACCGAACTCGATGACCCCGAACAGAATCAGAAAGAAGATCGGAAGCACGACTGCCGTTTCCGTCAGCGTCGATCCATCACGCCCGTTCCCGGTTCGCGTATGCCGTGTCAGTTTACTGAGAAGGCGCATGATGCGTCTCCAGACTCGCTAAAAAGGGAGCGTGCTTCCGGTTCATCTCCGAACGGCTACAAGATGCCCGTCGGTCCGGGTCGCAACGCACCGTTGTAAAAGCCTAGATCAGGGCGGGAGGATAGAACGGGGAATTTGCCTGCGCCGGGAGGTGGCAAAGAATCGGCATGGCAGGACGACAGCACCTTGTTGCCGGAACGCCACATCCTGACAGTGCCAAAGGTGCAGGCCAATTCAGTTTCGGCAGTTTCTGCTGGACGGATGCCACACATGATGCCGTAATGCCACGTGACCAGCCGCAAGATGGCGTCAGAATATGCCGATAATTCCTAGGGGAGCGACTCTGCAGATGCTGCCGTGTCGCACTGCACCATTCTGCCGCACGTAGGCGCCCCCGCGGCACCAGGCCTGACCCATCGCAAAAAACGAACGACTGACGCAATCACAAACCGCAGAACCAATCCTTTGGCTGGTCCAAAACAATTCGTCTGCTGCTGAATTTTTGCCCGAACACCGGGCCGGAGTAACTGATCCTGATGGATGACTCTCAAAAAATCGCCGATCTGGAACAACGCCTGTCCATGCTTGAGGATGAACTCATGCGGGCTCAGCGACTGAGTTCCGTCGGTGCGCTTGCGTCGTCAATCACCCACGAATTCAACAACATTCTCACGACGGTGATCAACTACGCCAAAATGGGCTTGCGACATACAGACGAAAAAACGCGTACAAAATCGTTTGACAGAATTCTCTCCGCCGGCCAGCGCGCCGCTCAGATCACGACAGGAATGCTTGCCTATGCTCGCAATTCGTCCGACCGAGTCGAACCGTCAGATTTGAAGCGACTGCTCGACGACGTGCTGGTGCTGGTGCAGAAGGATTTGCAGATGCACCGCATCACAGTCGATCTGATGGCTCCGTCGGCTGTGTGGGCGTTAGTAAACGCAAGCCAAATTCAGCAGATCCTGATGAACCTCATCGTGAACGCGCGTCAGGCAATGAAGGACGCCGGGCGACTGAGACTGATTGTCCGCGACAACACTTCCGAAGGCTGGGCGGAGATTGTCGTGAGTGACACCGGCTGCGGGATTCCGCACGACAAGTTACCGCACATCTTCGATTCTTTCTACACGACCAAAACGCCCGATGCTCGCGGCCAGGGCGGAACCGGTCTCGGCCTGTCGCTGTGCCTTCGCATCGTGGAAGCTCATCACGGAAGAATCCGAGTCGAGAGCGAAATTGGCAAAGGCACGACGTTTACGCTAAAGCTGCCACGCTCTGAATCCCCCGCCGGATTTATCGATACGTCTGCTGCGTAAAGCCATTGGTGTGGGCTGGCGCTCACATTGCGAGATTTGTCGCACCGTATAGAAGTCATTGAGATACATTGGCCAGCATGGCGAGCCCGTGCAGGGCCAGGCTGTCAATGAATGTGGCTCCGGCAAGGTGCTGCACTACCTGGCGACCGCCGCCGCCTGTGACCACAATCTCCGGAGGTTCACATTGCGCGAATCGCTGGACCGCAGCAGCCGAAAGCCGATCGACAAGTTCCCGCACGGCTCCAAGCTGTCCGATGAAAAGACCGGCCCGCATTGCATCTTCGGTGTTTCGCCCTGGCACATCTGGAAGTTCAGCTGGTTCGTCATCGACGCTGATCAACGGCAATCGAGCAGTGTAATCGTGCATCGCGTATGCCGAAAGTCGCAGTCCCGGAAGAATACTGCCGCCGCGAAATGTCCGATCCGCAGTCATCAGATCAACGGTTGTCGCTGTGCCGGAATCCACCACGATGACAGCTCGATCTGTCGCAAGCAGTCGACTAGCAGCGAATACATTCAACAAACGGTCAATGCCGACTTTCGCTGGGGCGTCAACATCGACAGTCAGCGGAATCTGTTGACAGCTGGCAACAACGGCAGGCCGACATTCTGCAAACGGCCATGAACCAATCACCTGATCCCGAGTTTCAGGATCACTGCCGGCAATGACTGCGTGAATCGGAGCAGGCAGATTTTGAGTCTGCCACCACGCCGTCAGTGCATTCACAAGACTCGGTGTCTGATCCAGCACACACGCCACGATACTGATGGGCTCTACCGAGTTGTGCTGATCGACATGAAACACACCGAACTTCGCGCGTGTGTTGCCGATGTCTATGGCCAGGACGTTCGAAAGGCGTTTCATGGAAATTGACTTCTCCCGCAGGATGGAACTGGCGAGCAACGCGAGCGCAGCCGCACTAGGTTCTCAGACACCGGGCGATGAATCGACTTCAAGCCCCGCTTCCTTCCAGCCTCGAAATCCGCCGTCCATTGAAATAACGTTGGTATAACCCATGTGCTGCAGATTCACTGCAGCCAACGCCGACCGATACCCTCCTCCACAGTAAAGCACAATTGCAGTCGCAGTGTCCGGAATTTTTTCTTCAATATCGCGTTCAATCACGCCCTTGCCAATATGCACCGCCTCAGGAATCCTCGCGGCATTGAATTCACTTTCCTCACGCACATCCACCAGCACAAACGCTTCCCTGTGCTTCCGCCGTGCAGCAACATCCACAACCGTACATTCCGTAATCAGCGGCCGCACACTATCCACAATCCGCTCAAACCGCACACCGTGATTCTTTGCCATATCGCTTTCCATATCCAGTCTGAGTAAACTCGGCCCGCCGGTCCCGATCGTCTGCGCAAACGAGGCAGGCGTTCTTGTATCCAACATTCTAGCTTCGTTCCCGGCACCACACCAACGTTGACACGTGGAGCATTCATGCGAAGCAAAGCAGGCGTCCGTTCTGCTGATCTTCGCCGGCGACGAGATGTCCTTCGCCGATGGCGATGCCGGCATTAATGGGGCGTCCACCGTTGTGCTTCCAGATTTCTTTACCCGTCTCAAGTTCGATGCCGTACAGGTTGCCGTCTCCGGAACCCACAAACAGTCTTCGATCGACGACGGCGGCTGAACATTCTATGCGGGCCCGAGTCGCAAATGTCCACTTGCCTTCACCTGAATTTCGATCGACAGCGTGAATGTTCTTGTCGTGGCCACCGACAATAACCATGTCATCGGTCACAGCTGGAGACGCATGAAATGGCATCTTGCGCGGACCTTCATAACGCCAGACAAACTCGCCTTTGCGCCAATCGACGCAGACGATTTCTCCGGTATGGGTGCCCACGTACAACAGATCTCCGACGACAGCGGGCGATGCGATGAGAAACGACTCCAGCGGCATGTCACGAAATTCTTTGCCGGTCTCTAAATCGATCACTCGCAAGTGTTCGTCACATCCTGCCAGAAATGTAAATGTACCGGCGATGGCGGGCGAACAGTTGATCCGGTCATTGGTCTGAAACTTCCAGACTTCGCTGCCGTCTGAATTCAGGCAGTACAAAAAACTGTCGTGTGATGCGAGCAACAACTTGTCTTTGTATTGCGCCACACAGCCGGCAATTTCAGCATCGGAGGCAAACACCCAGACTTTCTTACCGGTGCCTAGATCGATGGCGTGCAGCACGCCATCCTCGTCGCCAATGTAGATCATAGACGCCGTGACAAGTGGAGCTGCCTTGAATCCTGGAGCAAATTTTTTAGGATCGGGATCTTCGATCGAGCGGTACTTCCAGATTTCTTCGCCAGTCTTCAAATTCAGACAATGCAGATATCCTGCCAGCGCCGGTGCGTAGACGAAGTCGCCGACAATTGCGACTGCTGCCACCCAGCCATCCGGCGATGAAAACTCCCACTTCAATGCCGGCTGCTCGGCAAGCGAAGATTTGGAAATACCACGTTGATCTGGGGTCGCTCGAAAAGACGCCCAGCTGGATTCACCAGGCGCTTCCGAATCTGCGAATGTAGGTGCAGCAAGCAGTGATCGCCCAATGCCTGACGATATGCTGATTGCTGAGAGGCCTGCGCCAATCTCGCGCAGCGCACTGCGACGGGATGTCGTCGTTGAAGGGAATGTTCGCATGGAAAATGATTCCAAAATTACAGAGCGTTTCGATACAATTCCACAAATGACGCGACATCCGTTGTACGCGGGTTGAAGGCGCCTGTCCACTGTTGAGCAGCCTCAGCAGCCAGTCGATCCAGCACTGCTTCATCGGCTTCTGCGTCAATCGCCTGAGATACCGAAACCGGCAAGTCGGCCAGTCGCAGGAATTCGGTGAAACCGTCGGCAAGTTGAAATGGAGCAGATTCAGGATTGGTTTCAGCATCGTCCCATTTCGCCGCAACGACGAGATCGCGGTACAGGTCACCAGCGACGTCTGCATTCCAGCGGATAACGTGCGGCAGCATGAGACCTACGGCCACACCGTGCGTTGTTCCGTATTGCGCGGTGAGCGGATTGGCAGCCGCATGTGCTGCCCCCAGCATACTGTTTTCAATGGCGGCACCGGCTAGAAATGCACCCAGTTGCATACGCCCGCGAGCGTCTAGGTTTTCCGGTTCACGCAGGACGACCGGAAATGCCGACGACAGAAGTTCCCATGCCTGGCGTGCAAACATATTTGAGATCGGGTTCCGTTTCGTCGTGACGTAACTTTCGATTGCGTGCGTCATCGCATCCATTCCCGTGGCCGCAGCGACCGCAGGTGGCATCGTGACTGTAAGTTCCGGGTCAAGGATAGCGATCCGGCACGCGGCCTTGGGATCACCGCACGCCATTTTCATGTGCGTTTCTGCATCAGCGATGACTGCGAACGACTGTGCCTCACTGCCGGTGCCGGACGTCGTGGGAACAGCGATCATCGGAAGCATCGCAAGCTGGGCTTTTCCAGCTCCTTTATAGTCATGCATTCGACCACCGTTGGTCAGCAGGAAATTGGCACCCTTTGCACAGTCGATGCTGCTGCCGCCGCCGATCCCCACGATCAGACCGATGGCTTCCGATTTGGCAAATGCGACGCAGCGATCGACGTCGTCTGTGGTAGGGTTTTCCTGGACTTGATCATAGACCGCAACCTCAAGTCCTGCTGCGAGAAGACAGGTTTTTGCCTGATCACAATACCCGGCTTTCCGCATCCCGATGTCGGTCACAATGAGTACTCGCCGACCGCCCAATTCCCGTGCGAATTGTCCAAGCTGACCGAACGTGCCGCATCCGAAGATGACGCGAGTCCGCTGATTGAAATCAAAAGCTGGAGCAAACGCAAGACGATCGGCGGGTCTCTGATGAGTTGGCTGAACGGAGGAAGTCATGAAAGGCCAAAGTGAAGGGCTGCGTTTATGGTGGGCTCACGAAGGAATTGATTCCAAGGAAAGGATAGTCTTCCGCATGCACAACAACAACGAGGAAGCCTGATTTGTCGCGACTTGGCCCAAAGCACAATTCCGTTCAGGCTCCACGCCACCGTCTCGTTGTGCCACGCATCTCATCCTTCGGAGTCTTGTGTTCTATCCCGAAATCCGTGCTCCGCTCGACTCAAATGCAACCGATTGGACTGCGAAGTACTGGTTCCGCACCGGTTCGGAACGAATCTGGCATTCAACGCAGGAAAATCGGCCTTCCTGCCGCGCGAAGAGAAGTGAACCTGGCTACCATACCCGGACGATAACTTGACGGCACCATGCGGGCTCCGTCAAAACCGCAGAACCGAAGTGACATTTCTCGTGGAGCGACATACACATGGCACGCAAGAGCTGGGTTGATCCGGAAACCAACGAGCCGCTGATCGACGATTATGCGAAAAAGATGGCCAACTTCATGCAGGCGTTCGCAGATGGCGTGATCACTGAACAGGAAATCAGTGATCAGGAAGCCCGCTTGGTCGATCTGATGCGCAAAGTGGAAGAACATCTGGACGATGCAGCTCATGCTGAAGTCACACGCCTCATGTGCGAACTGACGGCGTTCAACATTATGCAGTTCGTCTACGAGATGCAGGTGTCCCGCGCGACCGCGTTTCGAGGCTAGTGAGTGTTTGAGCAATTTGAGACTTGTTGATTTCAAGTCTATGATCGGCAACTGCCTAATGTCCATCCAGAATGAAGTGTGTTGGTCATGCCTCTGAATGATGCGTCCTGCCTTGTTCCCTACGAAGGGCATGGCATCACGTTTGAATATCCCGGATATTGGGAGATCTCAGAAGAGGTCGATGACACGGATGTGCTGATCACCGTGACTGCTGACAATTCGTGCTTCTGGGCGTTGCGAATTCTGCACGGATGTCCTCGACCAGACGAAGTCGTCAATTCCTGTATCGAAGCCTTCGAAGAAGAATACGATCATCCGGAAGTGACTGAAAGCGGTGGTGTGCTGGCGGAAATGCCGGCGTTCTGTCGTGAAGTGGAGTTTTCATGCTTTGAGTTATTGAATTCCGTGGCACTCAGCAGTGTCCGTTCGTCCAAAATGACGCTGCTGGCGTGGTGGCAGGGAACGGATCATGAACTGGAGTCAACACGCCCGATTCTGGACCGTATTACTCAATCTGTCCGCATTCTTGATTTGCTATGAAGTTACCGACGACACATCCAACATCTGCCGAGTTTCAAACGCTGGCACAGCAGGCGCGGTTTGTTCCGGTCTACCGCCAGTTAACCGCTGACACGCTAACGCCCGTCACGGCGTACCAGCGAATCGCATCCGGCCCATGGGCGTTCTTGTTTGAGAGCGTCGTCGGCGGCGAAAAGATCGGACGCTTCAGTTTCGTCGGCAGTCATCCGTTCCTGACACTCACTGCCACTGGCCACAACGTTGTCATCGAACACATTGGTCAGGAACGTCGTCAATTTGAAAGTGCTGATCCGCTGAAAGAGCTTGACACCCTTGTCGCTCAGTACCAGTCAGTAACGATTCCCGGCCTGCCACGATTTTGCGGCGGAGCTGTCGGATACGCTGGATACGACGTGATTCGCTATACCGAAAACCTGCCGCATGTTCCAGCTGACGACCGACATTTGCCTGATCTGTGCTTCGCGCTTTACGACGCGATGGTCATTTTTGATCATATCCGCAAAGTCGTTCTGGTCGCGGCACTGGCAGATACTTTGCACGGCGACCTCGAAGAATCCCGTGCTCGTGCGGAAGAGCGACTGGAGGTACTTTGTCGGCAACTGGCATTCAGTGGCGGTGACGTCGAACTGACAGATATCGATCTGACCGTCGAACCAACTCGCGAAATTCATTCGAATTTTACGCAGCCGGAATTCCACGCCGCAGTTGAAAAATGTCGTGAATTCATTAAGGCGGGTGATATCTTTCAGGTCGTCATCAGCCAGCGGCTGGAATATCCGAGTCCTGCCCAGCCACTGGATGTTTACCGTTCGCTGCGAATGGTAAATCCCAGCCCGTTTATGTTTCTGCTGAAGACGCCGGGGGTCGATCTCGTCGGGAGCTCACCGGAAATCATGGTCCGTGTAGAAGACGGTGAAGCGACGATTCGGCCTCTTGCGGGCACGCGGCCTCGCGGGAAAACTCCCCAGGAAGACCGCGAGCTTGCCGAAGAATTGCTCAACGATCCCAAGGAACGGGCTGAGCATGTGATGCTCATTGACTTGGCTCGTAACGACGTTGGTCGGGTCGCACAGTACGGTACAGTCTCGCTGACCGACGTGATGGTTGTCGAAAGTTACAGCCATGTGATGCACATCACTTCGAACGTTTCCGGACAACTTCGCGAAGGGTTATCGGCCGTCGAAGCGCTGCGAGCGGGTTTGCCGGCCGGCACCGTTTCAGGTGCGCCGAAAGTGCGCGCGATGGAAATTATTGACTCCGTCGAACCTCTTAAGCGTGGTCCCTACGGTGGCGCGGTCGGTTATATCGACTTCACCGGAAATATGGACACCTGCATCGCGCTGCGAACCCTGGTGATCAAAGACGGTACCATCTACATTCAGGCAGGAGCCGGAATTGTGGCGGACAGTGTTCCGGAAATGGAATACCGTGAAACACTCAGTAAGGCACGAGCGATGCTGAAGGCGATTCACATCGCTGAAACGCAATTGCTGGAGATCCCTTGACCGTGACATCCGCTTGGCAATCACTCAGGGGCCATCAGGAACAGCGAGCCCTGTTTGCGCGTTCTGTTGAACGTGGCAGGCTGTCCCATGCGTATGTGCTGACTGGCCCTGATGGTATTGGAAAACGCAGGTTCGCCCGCTTACTGGCGCAGTCGATGTTCTGTCGCGAACATGCGGCAGATGAAATCGAAGCCTGCGGCGAATGTCGTGCGTGTCGAGGCTTCGTCGCCGGAAACTGGCCTGATTTTATAGAGATTGGCCTGCCAACAGGCAAGACGGAAATCCCAATTTCGCTGATTCTTGGCGAACCACCCAAACGCGGTCGCGAAGGCCTTTGCTTTGAACTGTCGATGTCACCACAGGCGTCAGAACGCCGCGTCGCTCTGATCAATGATGCTCACCGCATGAATCAGGAAGGAGCCAACGCGCTGCTGAAGACGCTCGAAGAACCGCCGGCAAAGGCGCTCATTCTGCTGGTCTGCGACAACCCGGACTCGCTGTTGCCCACCATTCGATCACGCTGTCAGGTCATTCGCTTTTTCCCGCTGACCGAAGCAGATGTCAGCGATATTTTGCTTTCCGAGCAGATGGTCGAAACATCGGAAGAGGCCGCGCAGGTCGCCGCTATGTCGGAAGGCAGTATTACTCTCGCCCAACAATTGCTGAATCCCGATCTGCGGGCGTTGCGGGAAATGGTGAGCGGACAGATGGAACAACTGGAGCAAATGAAGCCGCTTGACATTGCGAAGCATGTGTCCGATGAGCTGGACCGAATCTCTGCGGGAACAGAGGAGACACGCCGCAATGCCAAATGGCTGCTGCGTTTCATTGCAGGATTCCTCAACAATCGATTGAAGCGCCTGACGTCCGGAGATTTTTCTGATCCGCTGTTGCAGAGATTCGGTGTTCGCTCGGGGGTCGATTTGCTCGCCCCGCTGCTCGATCGCGTCATTGTCGCCGCACATCAGATCGAAGGAAACTCCCCCGTGCGACTCGTTCTTGAAGCCATGTTCGACGACATCGCTCGCCAGCTCCGCCTTGGCCCGCTTTCCGCACGGTAAGGCAAGCCTTGGTCGCGCTCCGTGATTGAAATTTGAAGTACCGGACGCCGGCCGTTGCGCTATGATCCCAGTAAGTATGCCCGCAGCTCCCGCATCAGGATTCCACAGCGAAGAGCGAACGTATCTGCATCCGGTGCGCGGCCGTACGGGACGGCGACGATGGATACCAAACGCACCGTTTTTGATTTTACGTTAGGTCCTTCCGCCGAACGAGTTGTTTCGAACTGGACTTCGATCTCCAATGGCTGTCGTTCCGAATTGCTGCCCCAGCGGCGTGTGAAGCCCAGCTTTCCAATCCGGATCTTCATCTGAGCATGGTCTTGGCTCAGAATCTCTGCGTTGAATTCACGCATAAATGCGTGCAGCTTCATGGCCGTCAGTTCCAGCGAGGTTGACACCTCAATGCGTTCGCGGAATTCAAGCTGACCGTTTGTCGCAATAAATTGTGGCTGATTCTCCTCTTCAGCAGCTTTCTTCTGAGCCTCTTCATCCACGACTTCTGTTTCCCAGCACGTCCGATTGCGCCCTGTCTCCTTGGCGTGATACAGACAAGCATCGGCACGTTCCAACAGCGTATGCACGGTATCACCAAAACGCGATGTCGCAACGCCGAATGACGATGTCACGTTGAGGGCAGTGATGCCGCCAATCGAACTCTTCATGATCGCATGACGCAGCCGCTCGGCGCGGCGGATGGCGGAATCCAAATCAGTATCGGGGCAAAGAATCACGAATTCTTCGCCGCCGTATCGACCGATCACTTCGGAGGAATACGTTTCGTTTTGCAGCGTTCGGGTCAGATCGACCAGCACTTGATCACCGATCTGGTGACCGTAAGTGTCGTTGATTCGCTTAAATTTATCGACATCCAGAAAGATGGTGCTCAAATGACGAGTCCCTTCCTGAGCATGAAATTCCTCAATCATGTGACGCAGCTGTGTCTCCAACTGTCCGCGATTGGCAACGCCGGTCAGCGCGTCACGCGTCGCATCCAGCTTCAGTTCGACGTATTCACGACTTTGTCGGCGCACGCCGCTCTTGCTTCGGAGCAACTGTACAGCACCGAACACATGGCCGCCTGCCCCGACGATCGGCATTGAGTACACATCGACCTTTAAATGTCGCGATTCACTCACACGACACAGCCGCGTTGCAAACTGGGCTCGACCAGTCTGGAGCACCTGACCCAACATGGTTGTTTCGCGATCCTCCGGTGCTGGCTGGTCGTCAGTCAGCGACTGCAATTGCACATCGGCGGGTTGCCATGTGCGCCCCAGGATGTTCTGCAGAGGCAGGCCGGTAATGCCCGGCATCCCATCGCTCCAGATGCAGTAGTTTTCATTGGAATCGACGATATAGTAGCCATCATACAACTGTTGAAACTGGTACAGGACATTGATGAACTGTGCGATCACAACCATTTCGGTGCGTTGCTGGTTGCTGACTTCCGTGGCATCCGATTGCTGCAGAATCGGGTCACCGTAACGGAACAGCGAATCCCCTTCCGTCTCGAACCAGCGATTCAGCGTGGAAATGATGTTGCCGTCGTAACGAGTGCCGGACTGCTCCTCAAGGATATTCAGAATCTCCTTGTGCGTCATCCCGCGACGATAAGGCTTGGGTGAACTGAGTGAATCGTAGGCATCGGACACAGCCAAGATGCGTGATCCCAGCGAAAGTCCTGTCTGGGGGCCGTTGTCACCGTCCATGATTCCTGCACTGTCGAAGTTTTCGTGAATCATGGTCAGCATTGAGACGACCGAAGGATCCGCGTGCATGACCTGCAGAAGATTGACGCCGGCATGGTGATGCATCAGCACGAAGTCGTGTTCTTCACTGCTGAGTTTGCCAGGCTTCTTCAGGATGTGTTCGTGGACGCCCAACTTGCCAACGTCGTGCAGTAACGCTGCGACTTCCAATGATCGACGCTGGTCGTCATCCCAGCCCAGCATCTTTGAAACACCACTGGAGATTGCCGCAATCCGCTGAGCATGCAGGAGCGAAGCCGGATCCTGCAACTTCATACAGCGCAGCAGCAGTCTCATAAGATCATGTGGAATAATCTGGCGATCTGTCCCCGAAGCCCGCTGCCGTCGGGCGTCTTCTGCCAACGCCAGCAGTCGAATCAATACACCACTGGTGTCTGTCGGTATGGCTGGGGTCAGACTGTCGGCAGACAGGCTTGAACTGCGCTGGATGGAAGAGAGAGTGGCCAAAGTGAGCTGCATTCATTTTCGCTTCGGGATTGCCCTGGCCAGCAGATCTTTGTCCGCACTCAGGACGACTAATCCGAGAAGCAACGTGGGGTCAATTTGCGACACCTCTAAGCATCGCTGCAGCAACTGTATGTCACTTTAGGGGAACGTGACGGCAGGTTCCGAAATTTCAACCAGATGCATTCGTGGCGACAATTGTTGAGATCGTCACCAACCGCACATCCGAACGTGTTTTCAACGCGGAATGACCCCAACAATTCCCAGAATGCATACAGGCCACCCTAGGCGCAATCATCGCGACAGCTCAGCAATGCTGATTGTTGCAGATATCAATCACAACAAACCGTAACGCTGCAATGTTGTCTTCAGCGCGGCCAACTGGGAATCCGTAAGCGCCGTCAGCGGAAGTCGGACGTCACCACAGTCCATGCCGATCATTCTCATCGCAGCTTTGACGGGAATCGGGTTCGTCGAAAGGCCCAGCATATCGCGGCACAATGGAAAGAGCTTGTGATGCAACTTCTGAGCCTTCGTGACGTCACCGGATTTGAATGCCGTGACCATCGCCTTGACATCTTTAGGAACAATGTTGCCAGCCACTGAAACAACACCACTGGCACCCAGTGCCATTAATGGCAGTGTCAGGCTGTCGTCACCGGAGAGCAGTGTCAGGTCGGAAGCGGACAAGATCTGTGAAGCCTGGTCCATCAAGCCGGTGGATTCCTTAATCGCCACAACACTCGGGCAGGTGTCGGCGACGCGGCAGATCGTTTCCGGTTCCATGTTCTTCGCAGTCCGACCAGGAATGTTGTACAGCACAATCGGCAAATCAACATGCTCGGCGACCGCGCGATAATGCTGAAAGAAACCTTCCTGAGTCGGCTTGTTGTAATAGGGCGTCACCATCAGCGCCCCATTCGCTCCGGCACGTTTGGCGGATGCAGTGAGGCGAATCGCCTCCGCAGTGCAGTTCGATCCGGTTCCCGCCATGACTTTGATTCGACCTGCGGCGTGTTCGCAGGTGATTGCGATAACTCGTTCGTGTTCGTCGTGAGTCAACGTCGGACTCTCACCAGTCGTTCCGACCGGAACCAAAGTATCGGTCCCGGCCTCAATCTGAAAATCGATCAGCGTTTTAAGCATGCTCTCATTCAGCGAACCATTGCTGTGCATTGGAGTGACCAGCGCAACCGACAAACCCGCAAACATTTCTCCACGTCGTGCCATGACTTTTTCTTTATTCAACAAACAGAAATGGAAACACTCTCGACCAACCGCTGTCGTGGAGTATACCGAAATCGCAACGCAGATGCATCTTGTCGCTCCCCTAAGACCGTCGTAGTAAACGGGATATCCCGGTTGTAGCCGTCTTTTTCGTACCACTCCCGCAATCGGTTCTCAATGCGGTCATCGGGTTCATTCACTTGGAACAACTCATGTGCGATTTTCCACACTTGCATCCGATCGGACGCGAGAACAGGCTCTCGCCCATCATCCGGGCTCTGGCTATGTGGACTATCCGTTTCCATCTCGCTGATTCCCGAATGCAGATCCCTCCCGAATGAAACAATGAAGGGCAGACTGATTCGGGTCAGCTTTTCGGGCGGGTAGCAATTCCCATGCCTCGCCCTTGCTTTCACAAAATTACTGATCCACTACAACGACTCGAACAACTTTGCCAAGCGCAGCGGCGTACTTTTGCAGAGTCTCAAAGTCTGGTGTGTTCTTGTGGTTCTCCAGTCGCGAAATGTTGCCTCTCGGAATCCCGGCGGTTTCTTCAAGTGTTCGCAGCGAAACACCTTGAGACACTCGAACGGCCTTCAACAAGTCCACGGCGGAATCAATATCGGCCTGGCCTCGCAATTGGTCAACGATCGGATTCCAAAACGCCCGTTCCTGTTCAATGTTGGTCTCAGCCAAGGCAGCTTGAAATCGTTTTCGTTCGGCGGGCGTTGGTGTTCGCTTGATTGTTGCTTGTTTCATTGCAGTTCTTCCCTTCGAATAGCTGTCACCGGATAGACGGTGTCGTCATCAATCCATTCAAACACATCATACGTTTCTTCACCTGCCACGTTGTAGCCCAGCCACATCGGGCGATTCGACGAACGGCTGATCAGTTTCGCAATCGGGGCAGTAAGTACCGATTCCACATCGGCGAAACTCAGAAAGTGTTCGGCGATGTGTTCAGCATTTCCGCCGTCGGTCTCTTCCCAAACAATGGTCAACATGGCGGTTCCTTCAGGTTGCTTTCATGATAACTGACGCTACGCCTGTCGTACCGTTTTGGTATTTCATTTCGACCAAATCGTCCGCAGCTCATTCACGGAAGAAATGGTCAACCGGCAGCGACTTGTCGGTACTGACTGCATTTTGGGGAGATTTTGCGGCTGGTAACGAGCGTAAAGGCCTGAAATGGAAGGTCGGGCGTTGCATTTGGGGTGAAATCGGGCAAAATGGCAGACGAAACTCGGGGAGAGCGGGCTCATGGACTTTATCGCGAGAGTCGCCGCCAGATATTTTGCAATGAGAAGCGTCGTCATACCATGTGCCGGCGACGAAGTTCCTGCCAGAGATTCATCGCAACTGGCGTTGGGTCAATCGAGATGACGGAACATCATCGTGAGCTTCCCGCGATGATTTGCGACTGGTATTCACTCGTCATAGCATCGCGTCGCCTTAAGCACACTACTGATCTTCCACAACGAAATTCTCCTGCTGGAGTCGGATCGACGTGTTTCTACTGTCACGTTTGAATATTGATCTGCGGCTCAGCATTCAATGTTGCCTGCTGGTCATTGGAATGGTTGCCAATGTTTGCGGGACCGCTAATACGCATGGGCAGGAAGCCAGTGTTGCGAAGCCCGGCAATGCTGTGGTCGCAAAGGAAGTTGTCACGCCGAGCGGTCAGCCGCCAGTGGCAACGCCTGCCGATGGTTCAGCAACGCCCGGCACTCCTCCAAACGGAGCGACGCCTCCTGGAACTCCGCCTGCAACCACAGATGCTGCAACTTCAGCAGCCGCCCAGAATGCGGTAAAGCGACCGACTGCCGAAAAGTACGTGCCTCAGAAAATCGATAACGAGATCCGTAAGAATCCGGACGGTCTGGTTGCTTTCAACATCGTCGGCCAGCCGTGGGAGGCGGTTTTGCAGTGGCTGTCCGATGCGTCCGCTTTGTCACTCGACTGGCAGGAACTTCCTGGTGATTCACTCAACCTGATCACGACGCACGAATATACAATGGAGCAGGCTCGAGATCTGATCAACCGCCACTTGCTGATGCGTGGCTTTACGATGATCGTCAACGGCGAAGTCATGTCGATTGTGCGGACTAAAGATCTGAATCCCGCAATGGTGGTTCGAGTGACTCCAAAGGAACTGGACACTCTCGCCGATCATACAATCTGCAAGGTGTCATTCAATCTGGACTGGCTGGTCGCAGACGAAGCTGTCGAAGAACTAAAACCGATGCTCAGTTCAGCAGGGCAAATTCATAAACTCAGTAAAACAAATCGTCTGGAGGTTCTGGACACAGCCATCAGCCTGCGACATATATGGGAATTGATTCAGGACGAACAGTCGGAAACCGGCGACGATCAACTGGTACGTGCGTTTCGCCTGGAACATCGTCGAGCCGAAGATGTGATCCGGCTGCTGCGCGAACTGCTTAAATTGCAGCCACCAGCCGGTGAGAAACCAGAAGGCGGCGGCGGCATGGACCCGAACATGATGATGCAGATGATGCAGCAAATGCAGCAGGCCATGCAACAGCAGCAGCAGGCGGGGGCTCAACCGGGTGCGGGCGGTGCCAAAGCACCCAAAGAAACGCGGCTGGTGCTGAATCAGCGTGAAAACATGATTCTGGCTCAGGCAGCTCCTGATCAGATGGCCGTTATTGAACGTGCAATCAAGGCGATCGATGTACCGCGCGGCGGTGAAAGCGGCTTGCTTCAGAATATCACTCGCATGAAGATCTATCGTCTGGAATCGGTTGATCCGCAAACACTTGTCGATCTGCTTCAACAGTTGGGCGACCTTGACCCGGGGACGGTGCTGAAGGTTGACAAGGAAAAGAAATCGATCATGGCGTGGGCCACGCTGGCCGATCATCTGAGCATCACAACTTTGGTCGATAAACTGGACCAGTCGTCGCGGCAATTTGAAGTCATCACCTTGAAGCGACTAGACGCCGAATACGTGGCTGGCACCATTCGCATGTTGCTGGATGCAGAACTCAAGGAGGAAGACACCAACACGCGTCCCCGGTACTTTGGCTACTTCGATCCTAGTCAGGGTCAGGAGAAAAAGAAGGAACGCAGCTTTCGAATTGAAGCTGACATCGAAAACAACCGATTGCTGGTCAATGCGAACTCATTGGAAATGGACGAAATTCGTCAGTTGCTGATCAAGCTGGGAGAACTGCCTGACCCTAACGCTGCCGATGACGGTGTTCGCGTCTTCGAAATCAATGCCGATGAAAACCTGCACGAACTGCAACAACGCCTGCAACAGTATTGGCGAAGGGGAAATCGTCTGGAATTTGATTTGCCGAAAGAGTTATCAAATCCGGATGATAAAGCGGATTCACCGGCGGATGATTCGGCAACTGAGAAGCCTGCGGCGCCTGACGATTCAAAGCAGAAAAAACTGTCGCCGGACAGCGTGACGAAGAATGAGGCGGATTCGTCGCGAATTTCGCTCTGGAAAGACGGTCACAGGCAGCCTTGGAAGGTTGCCCGTGGAGCAGAAATTTCGGCAGCGGGTTCGGCATTTGATGAATTGCTCCGTAGCATCGACCGTCGCGCATCGACCGTCAATTCGCCACTTTCAGAATCGACAGCGGCAGTCCTGACGAGACGCGATGTCGATGAAGCAGCAACGGAAGCCAATAGTCCGGCCCCATCCGAGCCGAATGTATCCGAAACGCTGGCGCCGGAACAATCGGATGACGTCGTGTCTGAAACGCAGGAGCCACCGGCGCAGTCAGAACCCGTGATCGACCGAAAACTCATCGAGCGTCTGCGTCGTCAGTTACAGAATACTCCCGCCAGGCCTGACGAATCCGATGACGTAACCGACGAAGCCATGCCGCAAAATTCCGCAGCAGGAACACGGCGTGCGACCGGAGACGATGCACACGAAGCCGAAGGTTTGAAAAGTCCTGACCCGCAGGACGCACCGATCAAATTCTCCATGACGCCGGATGGAAAGCTCATCGCCAGCAGTCGTGATGTTGCGGCTCTGGCGGAACTGGAGGCATTGATGGGACAGGTATCGGCACCGCGTCGCAGCTATAAGCTTTTTCGCCTGAAGTACGCGACTCCGTCGTGGGTGACGCTCAATCTGAAAGATTTTTTCAAGTCAGAAGAACAGACGAAGAGCGGCCTGGAATACGATCCATGGTTCGGCATAATGCCATCACAGAAAAAGACGACTGGGAAGCACAGTCTGTCGAAACGCCGACAACCGCAGTTCATTTCCGACAATTTCACCAGCACAATTCTTGTACGTGATGCTGACGCCAAACAACTGCAGACGATCGAAGATCTGATCGGAATCTACGACGTCCCCGAACCGTCCGATTCCCGCTCAATGCGAGTGACCACGATTTTTCGTCTGGAGAACGCAAAAGCCGGGAACGTCGCGGCAGCCATTAAAGATGTGTTCCGTGACCTGCTTAGTTCCAACGATAAGGCACTGGAATCCGACGACAAGGGACAACGGCAGGCAAGCAGCGGGCTGGTGACGTTTCTTCCGCGCGGTCCGGTCAAGGGCGGCGGCGAAGGCGAAGAAGAGGAACCTATTCGATTCAAGGGGCTGCTGTCGATCGGAATTGATGATTCGTCCAACACTTTGATCGTGTCTTCCTCCGGATCATTGATGGATACAATCGGCGAAATGATTGAATCGCTCGATGCGGCTGCAGATTCATCGTCGGTCGTGCAGGTGATTCATGTGGATGAGACCGTAGATCTGGGGCTCATTGAGGAACGCCTGCGGGAGTTGATGAAAGTAAAGCCGGTTGCTGAACAACCAGGCCAGCAGCCGCCTCAGCAACCGGGGCAACAACCGCCCGGAATGCCGCCGGGCGCGAATCCAGCGGAATCTGTGGGCAACTGAGGACGGATTTCAGTAGTTTTCGCAGTTGCAGCAGCAGCTCCGTTTTTTCAATGAAATGCAACGGTTGGCGCGTGGACTGCGTCGCTGGATTCGCCAGCGAAGCGGCAAAGACAGTCATGCCGGCGACTGTGGTGACTCTGCCTTCAGTGTGCAGCACATCGAGGCACTCCTGAACGTCGCCATTCGCTGTATCAAGATCAATGATCGCAAATTCGATATCGTTGCTGCGTGATGCTAAATGACTGCGAATCGCGGAACAAGACGGTGGCAGAGCTGTGGATTCACAGTTCAGAACGGCTAGGATTCCGACCACAATTGTGCGCAGTTCGCAATCATCTGAAATCACAATCGCTTTGCTGCGGACAGGAGGTTCAAAGACGTCCATGAACTGGCTGCGGTAGGCGAAGACTTCTTCACTGGCAGACATCGGAAACAATGGCTGAATGTTTGCCCGAAAGCAGGCGAGTTCCAGTTCGATTAGGGAAGCTGCCGACGCGGCAGGGATTCGAGACGCCACCGGCCAGAGTTCATGACTGCGACCGTCGGCGGTACACCACGGGCCGTAACAACACAGGATGCGCCCGAACAACAGGCGTCCGATGAGTTCGTTGATTTCATGTTGACCGAATTCATAGGAGCACGACTGCAGCACGATCACGAAATCGGCCGACATCGTTTGTCCAAGTCCAGCCTTCAATGCTGCCGACAGAGTCTGATACTCGGCGCTCACATGCATCGCGTCGCTGCGTCGAAACATCTGCGACAAATCGCGAAATGTGTGGCTGTCGTCTCGACCAATGATCACGACTTTTGCAATTTTGGAGTTTGGTGTCTGCACACGATTCCTTTCACTGCGGGTCACATCCGTTCGATTGTCACCGCCATGATGATTGGTGCTGCTGAATCCGGGCCTTTGACCAGTTCGATGGCTTCGATCAGTTCATGTTTTTTTGGAGTCACAGTGATTCGGCGAATTTGCTGACCACCGCGGCCGTGGTTTACAGAACGCCTTTTGTAAGGTACTTTCTGTCGATGCTGCGTGGGTTCCGGGTTACTTGCGGATTCAATCATGGCCAAGAGCCGGAGAGCTGGACCAAAGTTTACCGAGTGACGATGAGCTTGTCACCAGGATCACCAGAACCACACGAATTCATCAGGATCGACACTGATGTCCGTCACGTGGAACTTCACGCTTGACCTTCAGCACTGCTTCTCCTCGCGAACCCGCGAGCCCATCCAGAACGTCATTTCGGCGGCGTCTTCAGGGAAGCTGTTGAGCATCAGGCGCGCAAGTCGGCGGTCGTCGTCGTGAATAGGAGCGGATAGTCCGTCTGTTTCCTGAAAACTGTGCCGCATTCCTGCCAGAATCAGCACCCAGGAACGACTACGGTGACTCAGTCCTGCCTGATCGACGCGATCGCGAAGAAACTCCATGGCACGTTCTTTGTCGAAGGCAAACTCCCACAGATTGTACGGCCCCATGATCGAGCAGCAGAGCAGATCTGTCCAGCGTTCCGTGGACTTCCGCAGTTGGTCAATCGCCAGCAAATCTTTGGGCGTCATGCGATCATCAGCCAGCACAACTCCGAGGGCTTTATGCCGCACCGACAAATGTCCCAGATAAATATTGCGGGCGACCGGACGAATTCGATCGATGCCGTTATTCACATCACGTGCCAGCAGCAGCACGGTCCAGATGCGAACAATCATTTCGTTAATCAGAATCTGTTCCGTAATGGCTCGTGTTGCCGGTCGTCCGGCAATGAGACCCACCAAGTGCAAAGGGTCACTGATCGAAAAGCCATGCTCCAGATCAGTCAGATCCCGCATCCAGCGATTGAAACGATTACGGCTGAGGACGTAATAGTCGCCCACGGCTTCAGATGACATCTCGTCAGTTTGTTCAATGAACATCTGGCTGTGAGCCGCCATGATCGCTGCAACTTCGGTTAGGTAGGCCAGTTTCACGTTTTGTCCAGTTGGAAAAAAGGGTCCATGTGTCTTCCGTGATGATGTACTGCATTGCAAAGTTGCGATCTTAGATCTTCGAATGAACGCAAAATGAATGCCTTTTTCTGGCGCAGGTCAAATTCGCGGCCCCTGCGGCCGGATTCCGGCATAGCAGCAGGCTGTGTAGGGTGAGAATCGCTTTGTTTTCAGCAGAAGAAGCAATTTTAAATTCCTGAGCCGTTCCCCAATTTCCTTCATCGCCGGCCATGACAGAGTGGTGATTCGGAATCCTTGTGTTGCCGAGATACAACATTGAAGGTCGCATACTTGGCAGATCGCTCAACCGGCAGTTTCTGCCGAAGAACGCGCCGTGCTGCACCGCGCCATCGTGCCATTTGGCGGTTGCCGCGGAATGAGCGGCGACGTCGGCACTTGCGTCTTTACGCTCACATTCAATTCGTGCTAGATTCCCTGAAGTTCAAGTCCGGTTGCGGGCTGTCAGGATCCCATGGACGGGAGCAGGGTTAATGCCGTTTTCGAAGTTTTGTTTTCTAATCAGCCTGTTCGCATTGTCCGCTTCCATCGGGTGTGGTGGTACAGATTCCGCCAGTGCAGATAGTGACGCAGATCTAATGACTGAACTGCTGGGGCCGGAGGATGAGGCAGAAAATCCGTCGCAGGCGCATCGCGAAAGTTCTGGCGGAGGCGATTCAGCAGAATCAATTTCTTCCAGCGTGCTGACCGTCAGTGATTCATCGAAGCCGAAAACGAAAAACAGCACTGTACCTGTCGGTGAAAAACTGGAGCTGAGACTGAAGCAGGGCGATCGTTTTCCGCTTGTGAAAACAGTTGAGCAGACGCTGGTGCAAAAATCCGACGTCGTCCCCGCGATGGCTCGCACGAAACTGGAACTGACGCTCATCATTACGGTCGAAGAAGTCAATAACGACGCAATACGTCTGGGAGTTCAGTATTCTCGTGTGGCCTATCAGCACGACGTTAATGGGCAGCAGCTATCGTACGATTCTGCCAATCACCAGGGTGCGGTTCCGTGGGATGCGATTCCGTATGCGGGAATGGTCAACAACGGATTTGCATTCTGGATTGGTCGCAACAACAGCATTCGTGAACTTGTAGGCTACAAGGAGTTTCTTGAACGATGTGTCGCCAACGTGCCACTCGAACGTCGCGAGACGCTGCTGTCTGAAATCAGCAATCGCTTTGGCGACGACGGTGTGGCGAACTTTGTCGATGACACCATTGGGCTATTGCCTTACGACAATACGGTCGATGAAAACTCCGCCACGCGAGTGCTGCCGGGAGACCTCTGGACGCGTGAACGTCGCCTAATGCAGCCCGTGCCCATTCATCTGACATCGACGTACCGCCTAGTATCTTTGAATAATGATTTGGCTGAAATTGAAATCACGGGACGAGTCGCCTCCGGTGAAGCGGGTACACCATCAGAGATCAGTCGTCTCCGAATCATTGGAGGACAGAGTCTCGGACGCTGTATCGTGGACCGTGCCACGGGGTTGCCACTGGAGATGACTCTGTCACGATTCATGAAGATGCAGCTCACAACATCGGACAATCAACGGGTGATCCAGGAAAAGCAAATCGAGACGACAATTCGATCCTACCCGGAGATGCGGGGCTCGACTGTCGGCGTACAGCCACAAAACTCCGGTCTCCAGCAGGCCGGTGGCATTAGGACGCAGTCTGATTTTGTGCAGCCAATTTCGACTCAAAGCGACAACAGCCGCCCCGTGCGTGCCGTGTATCCGAACTAACCGAAACGTGTGTGAGTTCGAGAAATCAGCGTTGCATGTGCAGTCCGAACGCCATACCGCTCACGGAACTCTGACAATGTCCACACCATCGGTCCACACCCTTGCAGTTGCGTCTCGAAAGGAGTCATACTTCGTCGCCACACTCCCGGGCATTCGTAACCAAGCATTTTTGAAGCCGAACACCGTCCACTATGCATGTCGTCATCCTCTACAATCGTGTTTCACTGAATGATTCGGCAGGCGATCTGGATGTCCTGAAGCAGGTCGTTGCGGTCGAGCAGTCCTTGAGGCGGCTTGGTCATTCGTCGATGCGCGTGGGTTGTCATCTAAAGCTGGATGTTGTGAAGTCGGTCCTGCAGACGGAACAGCCAGATGTCGTGTTCAACCTAGTGGAGTCCCTAGGCGGCACGGACCAGCTTATGCCGCTTGCCACTTTGTTATTGGAATCGATGCGGCTGCCGTTCACCGGTGCATCAACGCTCGCGATGCTGAAGACGACGCAGAAACTTGAGGCCAAGCAGCATCTGCTGATGTTTGGACTTCCGACACCGGTATGGATGACGGATCAGCA